>VGDA01000072.1 GCA_016869915.1 Alphaproteobacteria bacterium | reverse complement strand
AGCGCGTTGAGCGTCAGGAAGCCGAGCGCGGGCGGGCAGTCGATGAAGACGTAGTCGAGCTCCGCGGTCGCGCCTTCCGCCGCGAGCGCATCGCGAAGGCGGTATTCGCGCCTGTCGAGGTCGACGAGCTCGATCTCGGCGCCGAGCAGGTCGACGGTCGCGGGCACGACGGACAGGCCCGGAATGGCGGTCGCGACGGCCGCGTCGCGGATCGTCGCGGTGCCGAGGAGCACGCCATAGCTGCCGGCGCCGCGCGCCTCGGCCGGGATGCCGAAGCCGGTCGACGCATTGCCTTGCGGGTCGAGGTCGACCAGAAGCACGCGCTTGCCGCAGGCGGCGAGCGCGGTGGCGAGGTTGATGGCCGTCGTCGTCTTGCCGACGCCGCCCTTCTGGTTGGCGAGCGCGATCACGCGCGGCACGGCGCGGCGCGGCGCCTCGGGCGCGGCCTCTGTCCTGTCCTGCGGGTCCGACACCTCGAACCTATAGCTTGCGCAGGGGCCAGGCGGCCAGCGGGGCCTCGCGCGCCAGCTTCGAGATCTCGAGGAGCGCGCCGCCGCCGGCGACGCGGCTCGCGTGGCGCGTCAGCTCGAAGCGCCAGCCCGCGCGCCGGGCGGCGGCGATCTCGTCCTCGGCCTTCGTGCCCTTCAGGAACAGGCAGGTCCCCCCCGGCACGAGCATCGGCATCGCGTGCGCCAGCAGGTCGGGCAGCGCAGCCAGGGCGCGCGCGACGGCGATGTCCATCGTCCCGGCGATCCGGCCCTCGCCCATCTTCTCCAGGCGCACGGCGTGGACACGCACGTTATGGTTGAATAACTTGAGGGCCAGCGCGGCCTCGATCAGGAAGGCCGCCTTGCGGCTATCCGATTCCACGAGGTGGAACATGGAACTGCGTCCAGCATCCCGCGCCATCAGTGCAAGCACGAGGCCCGGGAACCCTGCCCCGGAACCGAGATCCGCCACATGGACGGCATCCTCCGCGAGCAGCCGGAAGAGCTGCGCGCTATCCGCGAAATGCCGTTCCCAGACATCGTCGAGCGTGGCGGCCGAGACGAGGTTGATCTTGGCCTGCCACTTGAGAAGCAGCGCGCGATAGGTAGCGAAGCCATCCAGCGTTTCACGTGAAACACGGGCGAATTGCTGGAACTCCGCAGGGTTCACGCGGCCCTCCGCGCGAAGCGCAGCAGGATGGCGAGCGCCGCGGGCGTGATGCCTGGAATGCGGCTCGCCTGGGCGAGATTGGCCGGGCGCGCGGATGCGAGCTTCTGGCGCATTTCCATGGAGAGCGCGGATACCGACATCCAGTCGAGGTCGGTGGGAAGCGCCACCGAGGCGTCGGCGCGGTGCGTCCGTATGTCGGCCTCCTGGCGGGAGAGATAGCCGCGATAGCGGGCGTCGATCTCCAGCTGCTGCGCGACATCCAGGCGCATCGAGCCCAGCTCCGGCCAGAGCACGGCCAGCCTTGCGAGGTCGATGCCGGGAAGCGCGAGGAGGTCGGTCGCGTCGCGCATGACGCCATCCGCATTGACGGCGATCCCGGCGCGGGCGAGCTGCTGCGGGCTGGCACGCAGGGTTTTCGCCAGCCGGCCCGCCTCGTCGAGGGCGGCCGACTTGACGGCCCAGGCGGCGCGGCGCTCCGCGCCGATGCAGCCCCAGGCGAGCCCCATCGGCGTCAGGCGGCGGTCGGCGTTGTCGGCGCGCAGCTGGAGCCGGTATTCGGCGCGGCTGGTCAGCATCCGGTAGGGCTCGCTCGTTCCCAGCGTCGTGAGGTCGTCGATGAGGACGCCGAGATAGGCCTCGCTGCGGTCGATCTCGCGCGGCGCGCCGCCCGAGGAGACCAGGGCGGCGTTGATGCCGGCCAGGACGCCCTGGGCGGCGGCCTCCTCGTAGCCGGTCGTGCCGTTGATCTGGCCGGCGAGGAAGAGCCGCGGGGCCTGCTTCACCTGCAGCCCAGGCGTCAGCTGGCGCGGATCGACGAAATCATATTCGATCGCATAGCCCGGCCGCAGCATGACGGCGCGCTCCAGCCCGGGGATGCTGGCCAGCATCGCCAGCTGCACGTCCTCCGGCAGCGAGGTCGAGATGCCGTTCGGATAGACCGTGTCGTCGTCCAGCCCCTCGGGCTCGAGGAAGACCTGGTGGCGATCGCGGGTGGCGAAGCGGACCACCTTGTCCTCGACCGAGGGGCAGTAGCGCGGCCCCGTGCCCTCGATCTGCCCGGAATAGAGCGGGGAGCGGTGGAGGTTCGAGCGGATGATCTCGTGGGTCGCGGGGCTCGTGTAGGTGATATGGCAGGCGACCTGCGGCGTCCCGATCCGTTCGGTCAGCGTGGAGAAGGGGATGGGCGGATCATCGCCCGGCTGGACCTCGAGCGAGGCCCGGTCGATCGTGCGTCCGTCGAGGCGGGGCGGCGTGCCGGTCTTCAGCCGGCCCAGCCGCAGGCCCAGCGCCGCGAGGGTGGAGGAAAGACCGAGCGCGGGCGCCTCGCCGATGCGCCCTGCCTCGATCCTGCGCTCGCCGATATGGATGAGCCCCCGCAGGAACGTGCCGGTGGTCAGGACGACCGCGCCGGCGGCGATGCGCTCCCCGGACGCGATCACCACGCCAGCGACGCAACCGTCCCGGTCGACCACGAGATCCTCGACCGCGCCGGAAACGACCTCCAGCCTGGCCTGGGATGCGACGAGTTCCTGCATGGCCGCGCGATAGAGCCTTCGATCCGCCTGGGCGCGTGGCCCCTGGACCGCCGGCCCCTTGGAGCGGTTGAGCATGCGGAACTGGATCCCGGCGCGGTCGATGGCGCGGGCCATGAGCCCGTCCAGCGCGTCGACCTCGCGCACCAATTGTCCCTTGCCGAGGCCGCCAATCGCGGGGTTGCAGGACATCTCGCCGATCCTGGCGGGATCATGGGTGACGAGGGCGGTGCGCGCGCCCATGCGTGCCGCCGCCGCCGCCGCCTCGCAGCCGGCATGGCCGCCGCCAACCACGATCACGTCGAATGTCCGGGCCTGTCCCATCGGGTCGCGAAATTAGGGTCGGGTGGGGCGAGGGGTCAATGTTTCACGTGAAGCAGAAGTCGGAAGTCGTTTCCGTTCAGTTACTTGCCGATGCAGAAGCTGGAAAACAGCAGGTCCAGCATGTCCTCGACGCCGCTGCGGCCCGTGATCCGGCCCAGGGCCTCGCCGGCGACGCGGAGCTCCTCGGCACGAAGCTCGGGCGCCAGGGATGCGCTGGCCCGGGATATCGCCGAGCGCGCCGCCTCGAGCGCCTCGCGATGCCGCGCGCGGGTGACGAGCGCCGGCTCGCGCGCCTGCCCGCCCAGCGCCGCGGCGGCGCGCGCCTCGATCGCCGCGGCAAGCCGATCCATGCCCACGCCGGTCAGGGCCGAGACCGCCAGCGCCTCGCCATCGGCGGGATGCCGGGGCATGGCCTCCCTGGGCGCCAGGTCGATGCGGTTCCATGCGAGAAGGGCGTCGGGCCCGAGCAGGCCGGCGCATTCCCCGTCCGCGAGCGCCGCCGCGGCGCCATCCGCGGGAAGCACGACCAGGCGGAGATCGGCCGTGCCGGCGCGCGCGCGCGCGCGCCGCATGCCCTCGCGCTCGATTTCGGCCTGGCCCTGGTCGATCGCCGCGTCCAGCGACCGCAAGCCCGCGGTATCGGCAAGCGTGACCGGCCAGCCGCCGAGATCGAGCTCGACCTCGAGCACGTCGCGGGTGGTGCCCGGGACGGCCGCGACGATGGCGGCGTCCCTCCTAACCAGGTAATTGATAATACTAGATTTTCCGGCATTTGGTGGCCCGAGGACGGCGACGGAGAACCCGTCGCGCAGCCGCTCGCCGCGGCGAGGGTCGTCGAGGCAGGCGGCGATCTCCGCCTCCAGCGCCCGCAGCCGCGGCCCGAGCGCGGCGGACAGGCCCACGGGCAGGTCCTCCTCGGGGAAGTCGATCTCCGCCTCGGCATGGGCGCGCGCCTCGAGAAGGCGTCGGCGCCAGTCCTCGCAGCGCGCGCCCAGCCCGCTTTCGAGCTGGCGCATCGCCTGGCGCGCCTGGCCCTCGGTCTCCGCCTCGATCAGGTCGGCCAGCGCCTCGACCTGGGAGAGGTCCAGCCTTCCATGGTCGAAGGCGCGCCGCGCGAACTCGCCGGGCCGCGCGAGGCGCAAGCCCTCCATCGCCGCGAGCGCGGACAGCGCGGCGCGGCATGTCGCGCGCCCGCCATGGAGGTGGAACTCGACGATGTCCTCTCCCGTGAAGCTACGCGGCGCGGGAAACCAGAGCACGAGCGCGTCGTCGAAGGCCGCGCCATCGCCGGGCGCGCGCAGCGTGCGCCGCGTGGCGACGCGCGGCGCGGGATCGTCGTCGCGGCGCGAGAGCGCGCGCATCGCGGCGCGCGCGCGCGGGCCGGAGACGCGCAGCACGGCGACCGCCGAGACGCCCGGCGCGGTGGCGAGCGCGAAGATCGTGTCGCGATGCTCTGGCGGCGCGGTCATGCGCATGACGAGATAGCGCGCGCGGGTCGCGATGTCCCGCTCGACGCACCGCGCCGCGCCGCGCCATCATCGCGCGGCCATGACGAAGACGCCCGATCCCCGCCGCCACGCCTTTCGCCCGGACCTTGCCGATGCGCGCCTCGCCGGCCGCGTCGAGGCTGCGCGCTTCGTCGAGGGGACGCTGCGCGAGGTCGTGGCGCCGGCGACCGCGCTGCGCCGGCACCCCGCGCGCGACGCGCCGCTCGAGAGCGAGGCGCTGGCGGGCGAGGTGGTGCGCGCATTCGAGGCGCGCGCCGATGGCTGGAGCTGGGTCCAGCTCGAGCGCGACCGCCATGTCGGCTATGTCGAGACCGGGGCGCTGGCGGCACCGGGCGTCGCGCCGACGCATCGCCTCGTCGTGCCGCGCAGCTTCGTCTACCCGGCGCCGGACGTGAAGGCGCCGCCGCTGTCCTGGCTGCCGCTGGGCGCGCGCTTCGCCGCCGCGGCGCATGACGAGCGCTTCGTCGCGCTCGCGCGCGGCGGCTTCCTAGTCGCGCGCCATGCCGCGCCGCTCGATGCGCCGCCGACGGCGGACTTCGTTGCCGTCGCCGAGGAGTTCCTGGCGGTGCCCTATCTCTGGGGCGGCAGGACCGGGCTCGGGCTCGACTGCTCGGGCCTCGTGCAGGTCGCGCTCGACGCCGCCGGCATCGCCGCGCCGCGCGACAGCGACATGCAGGAGGCCGAGCTGGGCGCCGCGATCAACGATCGCGCGGGGCTGCGCCGCGGCGACCTCGTCTTCTGGAAGGGCCATGTCGGCGCGATGCGCGACGCGCGCATCCTGCTCCACGCCAACGGCCACCACATGCAGGTCGCGGCCGAGCCGCTCGCCGAGGCCGAGGCGCGCATCGCCGCGCGCGGCGGCGGTCCCGTGACCTCGATCAGGCGCCTTTGAGCGGGCCGTCCTCGGGTCGCAGCATCAGCCGCGCGACGCGCTCGCCGCGCTTGAGATGCACCTCGAGGATCTCGTCGATGTCGGCCGTCGAGCCGACCCGGTACCAGACGCCGTCGGGATAGACGACCATCACCGGGCCGAGCTCGCAGCGGTCGAGGCAGCCGGACTGGTTGACGCGCACGTCGCCGAGGCCGAGCTCCTTGGCGCGCGACTTCATGTAGTTGCGCAGCGGCTCGGCGCCGCGCTCCTTGCACGAGCCGCGCTTGTGCCCGGCCGGGCGCTCGTTCACGCAGGCGAAGACATGCGCCCGGTAGTAGGGCGCGGGATCGTCGGGGCGCGATGTCATCGGTCCTGTTCCTCGCTCACTTGCGGTTCGGGTCGACGGCGCCCGCGGCCATCTGCGACCAGAGGCGCTGCATCTGGTCGAAGCCCTGCATGGTCGCGGGCATCCAGGTCTTGAGCATCTCCGAGGGGTCCATGGCGCCGATGCCCTGCATCACGCGCTGCTCGACCTCCTTCATCACGCGCTCCTGGAGCGGAGCGACGTCGGGCAGGCCGAAGAAGGCGCGGGCCTCGGCGGGCGTGCATTCGATGTCGAGCTTCACCTTCATCGGCATTCCTCCGGAATCCACGCGCGAGGTTAGGATGCCGCGCGCGTCGCGTCGACCGGCGCGCATCGTCGCGGGGGAGGATGGCATGGCGTGGGTGCTGCTGGTGGTCGCTGGCGTGCTGGAGGTGGCCTGGGCCATCGGGCTCAAGCACGCACGGGGATTCGAGCGCCCGCTCGTCCTCGCCGCAACGCTCGCGGCGATGGCGGCGAGCATGCTTCTTCTCGGCCTCGCGATGCGCTCGCTTCCGGTCGGCACTGCCTACGCGGTCTGGGTCGGGATCGGCGCGGCCGGGACGGTCGTTCTCGGCATCCTTCTCTTCGACGAGCCGGCCACGCCGATGCGCCTCGCGAGCCTGGCTCTGGTGGTCGCCGGGATCGCGGGCCTCAAGCTCTCCGCCGGCTGAGGCGGCGCGCCGGCTCAGGGGCCGACGCCGAGGTTCAGCGCGATCGAGACGCGCTCCGCCTTGCCGCGATAGGGCCTGACCTGGTGCAGCAGCCAGGCCGGGAACATCACCAGCCGCCCGGCCCGCGGCGGCATGGTCTCGTTGGCGCCGATCGACAGGCCGCCCGGCGTCGCGAAGGCGAGGTTCGGGGCGTACATCGCGGGGCCGGGGCCGCGCGGGTCCATGAACTCGAGCTCGCCGCCAAGCGAGGGGTCGGCCGCGATGCCGCCATCATCGACATAGTAGACGGCGGACCAGAAGCTGCCGGGATGGGCGTGGAACTCGTTTCCGTGGCCGGCGCGATTGACGTTCGCCCACATATTGGCGCGCCAGGCGATGGAGACCGGCCGGCCCGCGCGGTCGACCGTGACGCGGTCGGCGATCGCGCGCGCCGCGGCGAGGAGCCGCGCCGCCGGCGCGCCGCCCCATTGCTCCATGTCCCAGGAGGATTGCCAGCCGCCGAGATTGGAATGCTGCTCGCCGGGATGGCCCTTCTCGCGCGCCGCGATCGCCGCGCGCAGCTCGCGGTTGAGCGCGGCGGCATCGGGAAGCTCGGTGGCCGCGACGGGCGTCGCGAAGAGCGGCGTGACCTCGATGCGCGCGGACATGTCCCCCTCGCGTCAGCCCGCCGCCGCCGCGGCGGAGAACCCGGAATCCTGCCGCGCGCGGAACAGCCGGCAATGCTCGGCATGGGCCGCGCGCGCCTGCGCCGAGAGATGGCCCTGCAGGCGCTGCTCTGGCGCGAAATGCCCGTGCCGGTCCGTGCCGCGCGCGAGCAGCGCGCCGGGACGCGGCGCGCCGAGCGGCCGGACATGCGCGGGGATGAAGCTGATGTTCACGCCGATGCGCCGGTCGTCGTTGGCGTTCGGGCCGGAGGCATGCAGCGCCTTGGTGTGGTGGAGCGACATCTGCCCTGCCGCCAGCGGCATGAGCACGCCGTCCTCCGGACCATGGCGTCCCAGCACGCCCTGGCCGCGCGGGATCATGTTGTCGGGGCTCGGGTCGTCGCGGTGCTCGAGCCAGTCGCCGCGATGGCTGCCGGGGATGATGCGCATGCAGCCCGCGCGCACCGAGGCCTCGGAGAGCGCGATCCACGCCGTCACCTGCTCGGGCGGCTCCAGGAAGAAATAGGCGCCGTCTTGGTGCCAGTGCACGAAGGCCGGCGCGTTCGCCTCCTTCACGAAGATCGTCGAGTGGTAGACCAGGATGTCCGGTCCGATGAGGTCCTCGACCGCGTCGAGCACCGCGGGATGGAAGGCGAGCGCGTCGGCCCAGTCGAAGAGCAGGTAGGCTGCTGATTTCTCGGGATAGGCGAGCGGCCGGCCCGACTGCGCCTCCCAGGCCTCGAGCCCGTCGCGCGCGCGCCGCACCTCCTCCGGCGAAAGCACGTCGACCGGGAACGCGAAGCCCTCGTTGCGATAGCTGTCGAGCTGGGCGTGGCTCAGTCTCTTGGGCATGGCTTGGCGTCCGGTGCGGGTTCAGCGCGCGAGCGAGGGGCGCAGCGCGATGGCGAGGGGGATGGTGGCGAGCGACGCGGCCGCGAGCAATGCCGTCATCGGGCCAAGCCCGACCGCGTCCCCGATCGCGCCGCCGAGCAGCGGCCCGGCACCGCTCGCCACCGACCCTCCGGTGTAGAAGACCGCGAAGGCGCGCGCGCGCCTGTCCTCCGGGACCAGCTCCGGCACGGTTCCGTAGAGCACGGAGGAGGTCCCGTTGAGCGCCAGGCCAAGCAGCGGCAGCAGCGCCAGCAGCGGCCCGAGCGGCAGGGCGAGCGAGGCGACGATCAGCGCCGCGGTCAGCGACTCGGTGGCACTCACGGTCGCCAGCACGCCGAATCGCTGGCCGAGATGGCCGCAGGCGAACTTGCCGCCGCACCGCCGGCGAAGAGCAGGGCGAGCGCGACGCCGAGCGTCGCGAGGTCGGCGCCCTTCGCGGAGAGCAGGAAGGGAAGGAAGGTGAGGAAGCCCGCGCGCACCGCCGAATCCGTCACGCCGATCGCGAGCAGAAGCCGGAACGGCCCGCGCGGCAGCTCGGTGCCCGCATACGCCGCGCGCGTCGCGGGACGCAGGCTGGCATCGACCGACGCGGGAACGAGGCCGGGCAGCGCGAGCGCCGAGACGAGGCCGACGACCGCGATGGCGACGAGGCCCGCGCGCCAGTCCCAGGCCGCGGCCAGGAAGGCGAAGAGCGCCGGCACCACCACCTTCCCGACATCGCCGGCGAAGTTGTAGCTGCCGAGCGCCGGGCGGGAGGCCGCGCCTTCGTGGGCGGCGGCGACGAGGCTGGAGGCGATCGGGTGCTGGGTGCTCGAGCCGATGCCGCTCAGCGCGACGCCGATCGCCGCGGCGGCGAGGCCGCCGCCGAGGCCCGCGAAGAGATAGCCCAGCGTCGCGAGGGCGGTGCCCCCGGCGAGCAGCCACCTGCCGCCGATGCGCTCGGCGAGCAGTCCCGCCGGGATCTGCCCGCCCGCCATGCCGCAGGCGTAGAGCGTGCGCAGCGCGCCGATCGCGGTGTAGCCGAGCGCGAACTGGTCTCGCAGCAGCGGCAGCAGGATGCCGAGCAGGTCGGTGTAGCCGTCATGCAGCGCATGCGCGCCGCCGCAGACCCACAGCACGCGCCGCCCACGCGCGCCGGCCGTGGCTTGCGGCGCGGTCGCCATCAATACATCCGCTTCTTGTCGAGGATGTTCCTCATCGCCGCGGGCCGGCCCTCGAGCCAGCAGCCGAGATTGTGGATGAAGATGTCGGTGATCTTGCGGTTCTCGCTGGGCGCGGTGCTGGCCGAATGCGGGCTCACCAGGACGTTGTCCATGTCCCAGAGCGGCGAATCGGCGGGAAGCGGCTCGATCGTCGCGACGTCCAGCGCGGCGAAGCCCAGGTGGCGCCGGCGCAGCGCGTCGACCATCGCCTCCTCGTCGACGACGAGGCCGCGCGCGATGTTGACGAGCACCGCGCCCGGGCGCATCGCCGCGAGCGCGGCCGCGTCGATCATGCGCTCCGTCGCCGGCGTGTGCGGCGTGCACAGCACGACGGCATCGGCCTGTGCGAGCACGGCGTGCAGCTCGTCCTGCCCGTGCACGGCGTCGAGGCCGAGCTCGTCGGCGCGCGCGGGCGAGGGATTTGCGAGCGTGCCGATCACGCGCATCCCGAAGGCCTTGCCGACGCGCGCGGCCTGGGCGCCGATCCGCCCGGCGCCGATGATCGCGAGCGTCCGGCCCGCAAGCTCGCCGCCGCAATGGCGCTCCCAGCGATGCGCCTCCTGGTCGCGCTGCAGCCGCGCGAGGTCCTTGGTGCCCATGAGCAGCGCGAGGAACACGAACTCCGTCAGCGCCTCGGCGTGCACGCCCCGCGCGGTGGTGACGACGAGGTCGCCGTCGGCGAGGCCGAGCTGCGCCACCATCTGCCCGACGCCGGCGCTGGTCGTCTGCACCCAGCGCACGTTCGGCGCGAGCGACATGCCGCCCTCCGCTGGCGTCTTCGCCGGGAAGTCCCAGAGGATCGTCGCGCGCGCGAGGCCGGCGCGCCAGCGCGCCTCCTGCGCCGCGTCGCGGCGGAAGCCGGGCTGGCCGTTGTGGTCCGCGACATAGCGCAGCGGCGGATGCAGGTCCGGCTCGTGCACCACCTCGACCCGGTCGCCGGCGGCGGCGCGGATGCGCGCCACCTGCTCGACCTCGAGCGGCGATGAGAAGAACAGGACTTCCTTGCGGGGGTTCATGCGTCGCCTTCCTTGCCTCGGGTCATCGCGCGCCACGTCGCCCGGCGCCGCGCGCCAGCGCCACGAAGGCCCCATGATGGAACAGCAGGACCACGCCAACCAGCGCCAGCGGCAGGTCGAAGCGACCCGTCGCGTCGACCATCGCGGCCATGGCCGGCGGACCGAGCGCCACGCCGGTCCCATAGAGCAGGCGCATGGCGCCGAACACCGCGTTGAACGAGGCCGGGTCGATCAGCAGCCGTGCCGCGTTGGTGAACAGGATCCCAGTGGAGCTGAAGCCGATGGCGAAGAGGACGGGATAGGCGTAGGCGGGCGCGGCGCTTGCGAGCAGCGGCAGCGCCAGCATCAGCCCCAGCGTCGCGATCGCCGCCATGGCCTTTATCGTCCCGGCCGTGGCGATGCCGCGCGCGTCGATCAGCGCGCCGAAGGCGAGGCGCCGGGCGAAGAAGGTGAAGCCGGTCGTCGCGACGAGGAGGACGGCGACATCCTGGCGCATGCCCGCATCCTGGAAATAGGCGACCTGATGCGAGCCGATCGCGTGGAAGGTCATCGGCGCGAGCAGGTGCACGATGGCGAGCCAGCGCAGCACCGGGCTGGCCGAGATCGCCCCGACCGCGGCGAGCGGCGAGCGATGCGCGACGACGCCGTCGACCGGCGGCGGCGGCTCGCGCCCCGGCGGATGGAGGCGCATGAAGACCGCGGCGAGCGGCAGCACGACTACGATGGCGAGGATGGCGAGCGCGAGATAGGCGACGCGCCAGGAATGCGCCTCGATGATGAGCTGCAGCACCGGCAGCGACACGAGCGTGCCGATCCCCGATCCCGAATCCATGATCGCCATCGCGGTGGCAGGCCGCCGGAACCAGTTCCCCGCGACGGTGAACAGCGTGTAT
>VGDA01000071.1 GCA_016869915.1 Alphaproteobacteria bacterium | reverse complement strand
TACCGCGCTTCGCGAAGATCGACGTGGAGGGCTTCGAGCTCGACGTGCTGCGAGGCCTCTCGCGCCCCCTGCCAGCGCTCTCCTTCGAGTTCACCACCATCCAGCGCGACGTCGCCTTCGCCTGCCTCGCGCGGCTGGCAGCGCTCGGCGACTACCGCTTCGACCTCGCGCTCGGCGAGAGCCAGGAACTGGCCTTCGGCGACAATCCCCTCGACGCGGCGGCGATGGCGGCGCATCTGCGCGCCCTGCCGCACGCGGCCAACTCTGGCGACGTCTACGCCCTGCTGCAGGGGGCGGGCGCGCCGCGATGACGCCTGGCGCGAGCGCCATCGTCGCGCGCGGCATGCGCGCAGGCTTCCTCGCCGGCGATGGCGCATGCCGCCTCGTCGAGGCGCGCGACGCGGCGGCGCTGGTGGAGCGCGCGGCGCCGCTGGTCGTGCACCTGCGGGCTACCGCGCGGCGCCTGGGGATGGATCCCTTCCCCGCGCACGACCTGCTCGAGCTGCACGCCTTCGTGCGCCCGGCGCGCTTCTGCCTGCCGACGCCGGCCGGCCTCGCCCGCGCGCTGGGCATCGAGGCGCCGCACGGGCTCGAGGGCCAGGCCCGGATGCTGCCGGTGCTGATGGACATGCTGCTCGAGGAGCTCGCCGCGCCGGCGCTGCGCGAGGACCCGTGGGCCGCGCCGATCGCGCGGCTGATGGCGCGCGGCGGCTGGCGCTGGGGCCCCATGGTCCTCGACGCGCTCGGCGCCGACGCCGCGCTGCAGCCCGGAGACGGCGAGGCGCTCGCCGCCTGGCGACGCCTCGGCGAATGGGCGGAGACCGCGCCCGAACCGCCCGCCGGCGACATGCCGGTCGAGCCGGTCGAGGCCCGCGCGCGCCTCGTGCGCATGCTGGGGCCCCGCGCCGAGGCGCGCCCGCAGCAGGCCGACTACGCCTCGGCCGCGAGCTTCGCCTTCGCGCCGCGCGAGCACGAGGGCGAGCCGCGCCTCGTCCTCGCCGAGGCCGGCACGGGCGTCGGAAAGACGCTGGGCTACCTCGCGCCGGCGACGGTGTGGGCGGAGAAGAACGGGGCGCCGGTCTGGGTCTCGACCTACACACGCAACCTGCAGCACCAGATCGATCGCGAGCTCGACCGGCTCTACCCGGACGCGGAGACGAAGCGGCGCAAGGTCGTTCTGCGCAAGGGACGCGAGAACTACCTGTGCCTGCTGAACATGGAGGAGGCCGCGCAGGGCGTCGGCGCGCGGCCGCACGAGGCGATCGCGCTCGGCCTCGTCGCGCGCTGGGCGGGCGCGACGCGCGACGGCGACATGGTCGGCGGCGACTTCCCGGCCTGGCTGCCGGAGCTCGTCGGCGGCGCGCGCACGCGCGGCCTCGCCGACCAGCGCGGCGAATGCATCCACGCCGCATGCCCGCACTACCGGCGCTGCGTGATCGAGAAGACGATAAGGCGCGCGCGGCGCGCGGACATCGTGGTCGCCAACCACGCGCTCGTGCTGGTGCAGGCGGCGACCGGCGGCCTCGACGAGCGCCAGCTGCCGGCGCGCTACGTCTTCGACGAGGGCCACCACCTCTTCGAGGCCGCGGATTCGGCCTTCGCGGCGACGCTGTCGGGCGACGAGACGATCGAGCTGCGGCGCTGGCTCGTCGGCGCGGAGGGCGGCGGCCGGCGCAGCCGCGCGCGCGGGCTCGCCAAGCGCATCGGCGACCTGGTCGCGGACGATCCCGCCGGCGCGGAGGCGATCGACGAGGTCGTGCGCGCCGCGCAATGCCTCTCCGCGCCGGGCTGGGAGAAGCGGCTGCGCCCCGCCACGGCGGTCGGGCCGGCGGAGCTCTTCCTGGCCATGGTGCGCCAGCAGGTCTATGCGCGCGCCAAGGACGTCGAGGACGGGTTCTCGCTCGAGGCCGGCGTGCGGCCGCCGGTAGAGGGCCTCGCCGATGCGGCGATGGCGCTGGAGCAGGCGCTGGGCGAGCTCGCGCGGCCGATCCAGGCGCTGGTGCGCGCGCTGCACGCGAAGCTGGAGCGCGAAGCGAAGGACCTCGACAGCGCCGCGCGCGGGCGCATCGAGGCGGCGATACGCGGCCTCGAGCGACGCCTCTCCGGCCAGGTCCTGGCCTGGCGCGCGATGCTGCAGGGCCTCGCGGAGGAGACCCCCGAGCGCTTCGTCGACTGGTTCGAGGTCGAGCGCGACGACGGCATCGACCGCGACGTGGCCTTCCATCGCCGCTGGCTCGACCCGACCGAGCCGCTGGCCGCCGCGGTGATGCGCCCCGCGCAGGGCGTGCTCGTGACGTCGGCGACGCTCACCGATGGCGGCGACGACCCGGAGCGCGCCTGGACGGTGGCGACGGCGCGCAGCGGCGCCGCGCACCTGCCGGCCTCGACCCGCGCGAGCGTCCCCTCGCCCTTCGACTACGCGGCGCAGACGCGCGTCTACGTCGTCAACGACCTCGGCCGGGACGACACGCCGCGCGTCGCGGCGGCGATGCGCGAGCTGTTCCTGGCCGCGGGCGGCGGCGCGCTCGGCCTGTTCACCGCCATCGGCAGGCTGAGGCGCGTCCACGCGCTGCTGGCGCGCGACATCGAGGCCGCGGGCCTGCCGCTCTACGCCCAGCATGTCGACGCGCTCGACACCGGCACGCTGGTCGACGTCTTCCGCGCCGAGGAGGATGCCTGCCTGCTCGGCACCGACGCGGTGCGCGACGGCGTGGACGTGCCGGGGCGCAGCCTCCGGCTCATCGTCTTCGACCGCGTGCCCTGGCCGCGGCCGACGATCCTGCACAAGGCGCGGCGCGCGGCGAATGGCGGCAAGGAGCACGACGACACGCTGACGCGGCTCAAGCTGAAGCAGGCCTTCGGCCGCCTCGTGCGCCGCGCCGACGACCACGGCGTCTTCGTGATGCTCGATTCGCGGCTGCCGACGCGGCTCTGCACGGCCTTCCCGCCCGGCGTCGCGGTCGTCCGCACCGGGCTGGCCGACGCCATCGCCGGCGTGCGCGACTTCCTCGCCCCGCGCGAGGCGTGACGAAGGCCGGCGGGCGGCGGCACCTCAGCCGGCGTAGCCGAGCGCGTCGCGCAGGCGGTACCAGGCGACCGCCACGCGCAGGGCCGGCGCGCGCAGCGAGTGGAAGGGCACGGGCGCGAGCCGCGTCTCCGGGAAGTCGAGCGCGGGATCGCGCCCGCCGGAGAGGCGGTTCGCGACCACGGCGCCCATGGTCGTCGCCAGCGCTATGCCGCGCCCGTTGAAGCCGAGCAGCGCCGTCACGCCGGGCGCGACGACGCCGAGATGCGGCAGGGAGTCGAGCGTCATGTCGATGCGCCCCGCCCAGGCGTGCTCCCACCTGACCTCGCCGAGCATCGGGAAGCGCTCCTGCGCCGCGCGCTCCAGGGCCACCAGCGTCGAGGGCTCGGGCGCGTCGCCCAGCGGCCCGCGCCCGCCCATGACCAGGCGCCCCTCGACGTCGAGGCGATAGTAGTTGGCGAGCTTGCGCGTGTCGGAGAGCACGGCGCGCGACGGCAGCACCGCCTTGCGGAGGTTGTCGCCAAGCGGCTGGCTGGCCACCTGCGCGCTCTGCACGGCGACGAAGCTGCGCGCCAGCCCGGGCCAGAGCGCGTCCGTGTAGGCGCCCGTGGCCAGCACGACCTGTCCCGCAACCGCCGATCCAGCCGGCGTCGCGACCTTCCAGCCACCGCCCGCGCGCTCCAGCGAGCGCGCCGGGCTGCGGGCGAAGACGCGCGCCCCCGCCCGCTGCGCCGCCGCCGCGAGGCCGCGCACATAAGCGAGCGGGTTGATCCCGGCCGCGCGCCTGTCGTGCATGCCACCCACGTAGACCGCCGTGCCGCTGCGCGCCGCGATCTCGCCGCGCGAGAGGAGCTCGACGTCCTGTCCGCGGGCAAGCAGCTCGCGGGCCATGGCCTCGACGTCGCGCATGGCCGCGTCGGCATGCGCGGCGCGGATCCAGCCATTGCGCTCGAGGTCGCAGGCGATGGCATGGCGCGCGACGAGGTCGCACACGCGCCCCGCCGCGCCGTCGCCGAGCGCGACGATGCGGTCGGCCCAGTCGGCGCCGAACTTCGCGGCGAGCTCGGCACGCGTCTTCTTGATGCCAGGGATCACCTGGCCGCCATTGCGGCCCGACGCACCGCCGCCGATCTCGCCGGCCTCGAGCAGCGCGACCGAGGCACCGGCCTCCGCGAGGTGGAGCGCGGCGGAGACGCCGAGGAAGCCGCCGCCGACGATCACGACGTCGGCGCGGACCTCGCCCGCGAGCGAGGGCAGGTCGGGGCCGGGCGGCGCAGTGCGCGACCAGAGCGATCCCTCGTGCGTCGCCTCGACCATCAGCGCGCCACCGGCTGCGCCCGGCGACGCCGGCCGCGTGCGCGCGACGCGACGCGCGGCGCGGGCTGCGATCGCTCCATCGGCGTGCCGGATGCTGTCATGGATCCCTCCCGTCCCGCGGCACGATACCCGAAGCCGCCGGATCCGGCGAGGCGCCGCGCTACTCGCCCAGCGCGGCGGCGAGCTTGACCAGCGCGGCGAGGCTCGGGGCCTCCATCTTCATCATCACCTGCGCCCGGTAGTGCTCGACCGTGCGCTGGCTGAGGCCGAGCTGCGCCGCGATCGAGGCGTTCGAGTGGCCGGCCACGACGAGGCCCATGACCTGCGCCTCGCGCGCGGTGAGCCGCGCATGGCGCAGGCGCAGCGCCTCGAGCGCGGCCCTGGCACCCTCCGTCTCCTCCACGAGGGCGAGCGCGCGCCGGATCGCGGCGGCCAGCGCGTCGTCGTCGACCGGCTTCTCGATGAAGTCATGCGCGCCGGCCTTGATCGCCGCCACCGCCATCGGCACGTCGCCATGCCCGGTGATCAGGATCACCGGCAGCGCGGCGCCGCGCCGCGCAAGCTCGCGCTGCAGCTCGAGCCCGCCCATGCCGGGCATGCGCACGTCAGCCACGACGCAGCTAGACGCGCCCGCGGCGAGCGCGTCGAGGAAGGCCTCCGCCGACTCATGCGCCACGACCTCGAAGTCCCAGGTCGCGAGCATGCTGGCGAGCGCGGTGCGCACGCCGGGATCGTCGTCGACGAGGTGGACGAGCCTTCGCGCCGTGCGCGTCATGCGGGCCTTTCGAGGGGGAGGGTGAAGCGGAACTCGGTGCCATCCGGGCCCGGGCGCTCGAGCCAGATGCGCCCGCCATGCGCCTCCACGATCGTGCGGCTGATGGCGAGGCCGAGGCCGAGGCCGTGCGGGCGCGTGGTGGCGAAGGCGGCGAAGAGCCGCGGCCGGATCTCCTCGGCGATGCCAGGTCCCTCGTCGTGCACGGAGACCTCAAGCGCGTCCCCGTCCGACGCGCGCAGGCCGACGGAGACGAGCCTGGCGCCGCTCCCGGCGCGCGACGCCTCGACGGCGTTGCGCAGCAGGTTGAGCAGGACCTGCTGGAACTGGATGCGGTCCGCGAGCACGGCGGGCAGCAGCGCCGGCGCGTGCAGCACGATGCGCACGCCGCCGCGCTCGGCGTCCGGCGCCGCCAGCGCGAGCGCGTCGCGCGCCAGGGCGAGCGGGTCGATCGGCTCGCGATGCGGCTCGCCGCGGCCGAGGAACTCCCTGAGGCGGCGGATGATCCCCGCGGCGAGGTCGACCTGAGTGACGCCGTGGCGGAGGTCGGCGCGCGCACCGCCGTCAGCGGCTGCGTGATCTCGTGCGACAGGGTCGAGGCCATCTCGCCGATCGCGTCGAGGCGCATCACGCGCGCGAGCTGGGCGTCCTGCTCGCGCAGCAGCTTCTCGTTCGCGCGCAGCGCCGCGCCCGCGCGCTCGCGCTCGTCGACGACGATGCCGACGAAGATGCAGGTGGCGGCCAGGATGAAGAAGAGCGTCTGCAGCTCGACGACGCCGGCGGCCGGGAAGTCGTGCCAGCGCAGCCAGCCCATCATCGCGACCTGGGTGAGCGCGAGCCCCGCCAGCGCGCCGTCGAGGCCGTAGCGCACGGCGAAGGCCACCATCGGCAGGAAGAGCAGGTCGAAGAGCTTGAACTCGTCGGTTTCCTTGATGCCGAAGATGTACCAGGCGAGGACGAGCAGCGCGCCGCAGAGCGCTGCGATCTCCAGCACGCGGACGCCGCCCACCGCGCGAAGGCGGCTGAGGCCAGGCGCGTGCAGCCGCAGGATGATCGGCGTCACCACCGCCATCCCGATCAGGTTGCCGACGCAGAGCCGCAGGAAGCCGACCGGGGCCTCCGCCTCGCGCAGCGGGCCGATCGCGACGAAGGCGAGCACCTCCAGCGCCGAGATGGCGGGCGCTAGGGCGAGCGTGACGGCCAGCAGCCTCAGGACGTCGCCAAGCCGCGACAGGGCGAGGTCGATGCGCATGCGGCGGCGCAGGTGGTCGGCTGCGATGCCCAGGCACAGGCTCGCCGCGAAGCCACCCGCGATGGACGCGTCCCAGTCCGGCGGCACGCCCGCGGCCAGGCTCGCGGCGAGGATCGCGCTTGCCTGGCCGAGCAGCACCCAGGGCAGGAGATGGAGGCCGCGCGCCAGCAGCATGCCGAAGGCGAAGCCGGCGCCCGGCTTCCAGGGCTTTATGGGCAGGCCCGTGAGGCTGGCGACGTCGCTGAGGCGGCTCAGCAGCACGATCCCGGCCATGACCAGGAGGCCCCAGGCCCAGTCCGGAAGCCCCGCGCGCGCGTCCCTCGGTGTTGCAACAGCCATCCCCGGGTTCCTGCAGAGCGTCGGCGTTCAACCGGATCCTACCGGATCGCCCGGCCGCGTCGCGAGGAAGGCTCCAGCCCATCCGTATAAATACCGAGGCACTCGCCACGGTTTTGCGCGCCTGCCCCGGGGGCCTAGCATCGCAAACGTGCAGGCGGGCGGATCCAACCGCTCCGCCCCGATGCGGGAGGGGAACATGGATGGCGACGGCATGAGGGCAAGCACCGCGCGCGCGGACCTGCTCGCTTCCGACTGCGACAGGCTCCAGGACGTCGACCGCATCGTGGCAGAGCGTTGCGGCCCCGAGCAGGTGCAGGACATCGTCGGCCACCTGCTGCTGATGCTGCAGGCGATCGAGTCCGGCGGCGGCGCGCGGCAGGGTCTCGCGGCCGACCAGGTCGGCGGACTGCAGGCACTCGCGGGCGAATGCCTGCGCCTCGCCGGCGTGCCCGCCGAGGCGCTGCGCCCGGCGATCCAGTCGATGGGCCGCATCGCGGGCCAGGTCGGCGCACCCGAACTCATCGCGGCGGTCGGCCGCGACCTGCGCAACGCCTAGGCGCCCGCGTCCTCGCCCGCGCCCGCCGTCTCGTGCCAGCGGCGCAGGGCGAGATGGGCGACGAGGCCCAGCAGCAGGAAGATCGCGATCCCGATCGCCGAGACAAGCGCGAGCGCGGCGAACATCTTCGGGATCTGCAGGCGATAGCCCGATTCCAGGATCACGTAGGCGAGCCCCGAGGCCGAGCCTCCCGTCCCCGCGACGAACTCCGCCACCACCGCGCCGATCAGCGCGAGCCCGCCCGACACGCGCAGGCCGGCGAAGAAATAGGGCAGGGCCGAAGGCAGCCCGAGGCGCAGCAGCGTCTGCAGCCGCGACGCGCGGTGCAGCCTGAAGAGGTCGACGAGGTTGCGGTCGGCCGATCGCAGCCCGATCGTCGTGTTCGACAGGATCGGGAAGAAGGCGACGATCCACGCGCAGACCAGGAGCGCCATCACGACGTCGTTGCGCGTCCAGATGATGACCAGCGGCGCGATCGCGACGACGGGAGTCACCTGCAGCACCACGGCGTAGGGGAAGAGCGCGTCCTCGATCCAGGGCGACTGCGCGAAGGCCACGGCGAGCGCGACGCCGAGGAAGACGGCCGCGGCCAGCGCCATCGCGGTGATGCCGAGCGTCACCCACATCGCATCGCGCAGCCCCGGCCATTCCGCGACCATCGTGCGCGCGACGAGCGCGGGGCCGGGCAGGACATAGGGCGGGATTGCCCAGGCCGCGACCGCCGCCTCCCAGCCTGCGAGCGCGAGCACGCCGAGCAGGAGGGGCGCGACGATGCGCGCGGCGCGGCGCCCCGGCCTCACGCGATCGCCTCGCCGGTCGCGGCGGCGAGCATCTCCGAGACGGCGCGGCACTGCGCCGCGTAGCGCGCGGAGGTGCGGAAGCCAGGCTCGCGCGGCGCCGGCTCGTCGAGCCGGACCTCGCCCGCGGCGCGGCCGGGCCGCGCGGCCATCGCCACGACGCGCTGCGCCAGGTAGACCGACTCGAAGACCGAGTGCGTCACGAACACGACGGTGAAGCGCTGCGCGCCCCAGAGCGCGAGCAGGTCGTCGTTGAGCTTCCAGCGGGTGATCTCGTCGAGCGCGGCGAAGGGCTCGTCCATCAGCAGGATGCGCGGCCGGGTGACGAGGGCCCGGGCGATCGACACGCGCATGCGCATGCCGCCAGACAGCTCGCGCGGCACGGCGCGCTCGAAGCCTGCGAGGCCGACCGCGGCGAGGGCGTCGGCGGCGCGCGCCTTCGCCTCGGCGCGGCCCACGCCCGCGAGTCGCATCGGCAGCATTGCGTTGGCGAGCGCGCTGGCCCAGGGCATCAGCGTCGGCTCCTGGAAGACGAAGCCGACCTCGCCGGGCGCGGCGTCGCGCGCGCCCTCGGCCCACTCGACGCGGCCCTCGGTCGGCTCGGCGAGGCCCGCGAGCAGGCGCAGCGCCGTCGACTTGCCGCAGCCCGACGGCCCGAGCAGGCCGAGGAACTCGCGCGCGCCGACCTCGAGGTCCAGGCCCTCGAGCGCGCGCACCCCGGACGCGAAGCGCTTGCCGACGCCGCGCAGCGCGACGAGCGGCGCGGCGCTCACATCCCCGTCCGCTTGTTGACGAAGCGCGTCGTGAAGGCCTTCCGCCAGTCGAGCGTCGCGGGATAGACGCCGGCGGCGACGGTGGAATCGAAGAACTCCTTCCAGCGCGCCTCGGTCATCGCGCCGATGCCCAGCGTCTTCGTGTCGCCCGAGTCGACGATGCCATGCTCGTTCATCTTCGCCAGGCCATGGGCGAGCAGGTCGTCGCCCATCTCCGGGTTGTCGCGCTTGATGAGCGCGTTCGCGGCCGCGGGGTTGCCGTAGTGGTAGGCGTAGCAGCCCTTGATCGAGGCGTCGACGAAGCGCTGCACCACGTCCGGCCTCTCGCGCACCATGCGCTCCGAGGTCTCGACCAGCGTCGAGTAGGACGCGAAGCCCGCGTCGGCGATCAGCATCACCACGGGCTTGAAGCGGCCCTCGCGCTCGATCGAGAAGGGCTCGGAGGTGAGGTAGCCCTGCTGGACGGCGTTGCGGTCGGCGAGGAACGGCGCGGAGTTGAACGTGTAGGGGCGCACCTGCGCGTCCGTGTAGCCGAAGCGCTGCTTGAGGAAGAGCCACCACGTCGCGCGCGCGTCGGTAGAGATCAGGATCGGCTTGCCCTTCAGCGCCTCGAAGCCATCGTTGCCGACGCCGGGATGCGCGATGAGCACGGCCGGCAGCTTCTGGAAGATGGCCGCGACCGCGACCATAGGGATGCCTTCCTTCGCGAAGTTCAGCGCGCCATAGGCGTTCGAGCCCATGTTGAAGTCGAGCGCGCCGTTGATCATCAGCTGGCGGTGGTTGAGGTTCGGCCCGCCCTGACGGATCGTCACGTCGAGGCCGTGCTCGCGGTATATGCCCGCGGCCTGCGCCTGGTAGAAGCAGCCATGCTCTGCCTGGGCGCGCCAGTCCGTGCCGAAGCTGACCTTGTCCTGCGCGCCCGCCGGGACGGCGCCGGCGGCGATGGCGATGGCCGCGACGGCGGCGATTATCGTTTCGCGTGTCATGGGGCCTTCCCTTTCGATGTTGGTCGACGAGGACAATGCCCCAGCGGCGGCCGCACGTTCCAGCCCGCGCTTCGCGATGGCGCGTTTCGCGCCATCCGCGCCAGGGCGTCGGTCAGCGCCTGCGCGCCGCGGCGTTCTCGCGATGCGCGATCGACAGGCTGGAGCCGAAGATGACCACCGCGCCGATCCAGACCCAGAGGTCCGGCACCTCCGCGAAGACCAGGTAGGCGAGCACCGCCACGAAGGGCAGGCGCGTGAACTCCAGAGGCAGGATCGCCGAGGCGTCCGCGAGCGCGAAGGCGCGGGTGAAGCAGATCCAGCCCAGCGTGCTGAGCGCGCCGATCGCCGCGAGCAGCGCGAAGGAGAGCGGGTCTGGCGCCTTCCAGACGAGCAGCGCCGGCGGCAGCGTGAGGAAGGACATCAGGAGGCTCTGGTAGAACACGACCGTCGGCGTGCGCTCGGTCGCGGCCATGCGCTTGACGAGCACCGTCACGCCCGCGAAGGCGACGGTCGAGAACAGCACCAGCGCCGGGCCGAGCCCGATCGGCACGACGCCGGGCCGCAGGACGATCAGCACGCCGCCGAAGCCGATCGCGATGGCGAGCCACCGGCGCGCATGGACCTTCTCGCCGAGGAAGAAGGCGGCGGCGAGCGTGCCGAAGAGCGGCGCGGTGAAGGTCAGCGCCGCCGAGTCCGAGAGCGGGATCAGCGTCAGCCCGTAGAAGAAGCTGAGCATCGCCATGAGGTGGAACAGCGCCGAGAAGCCGAGTTGCGGCAGCGCGGCCGTGCGCGGGATCTCGCGCTCCGTCGCGAGCACCACGGCGGCCATGGCGAGGAAGCCGAAGGCGCTGCGGAAGAACGCGACCTCGAAGGGATGGATCCCGGCATCGGCGCACAGGCGGATCAGGACGTTGACGACCGCGGAGATCGCCGCGGAGAGCGTCATCAGCAGCGCCGCCTGCAGCGCGGGGCCGGGGACGATCATGGCCTCGGGTCCAGGACGACCATCGCCAGCGCGAGCGTCGCGATGGACAGCACGGTCGAGAGCAGGATCGTCGCCGAGCAGCGCTCGACGTAGACGCGGTGGCGCTGCGCGAGCACGAAGGCCGTCGCGCCGACCGGGAACGCGGCGCCGAGCACGGCGCTCGCCAGCAGGAAGGGCTCGAGCCCCAGCCAGGCGCCGGCGAACCAGGTCGCCACCGGCTGGACCACGAGCTTCACCGCCGACACGGCGCAGACCTCGCCGATTCGCCCGCGGTCGAGCAGCGCCTTGGTGTCCCGGCCGGCGAGGAAGAGGCCGACGGCGAAGAGCGCGCAGGGCCCGGCGCTGGCGCCGAGCATGTCGAGGAAGACAGAGGCCGCGCGCGGCAGGCCGAGGCCCAGCGCGCTCCACAGCACGCCGCCGCCCATCGCGGCGATCAGCGGATTGGAGAGCACGGCGCGTCCGGCCTCCAGCAGCGAGCCGCCGATCCCGCGCCTGCGCCCCGTCGCGAGTTCGAGCGCGATCGCCGCGGCGCTCACGACGACGGTCCCG
>VGDA01000070.1 GCA_016869915.1 Alphaproteobacteria bacterium | reverse complement strand
GGCCTCGAAGGCGCCGGGCACCGCGCCGAGCTGCGCGCGGATCATGCGGCAGCGCTCCCAGTACTCGTCCTTCGCGCGCGCGACGAGCGCGCCGGCGACGAGGTCCGAATGGCCGTTGAGGTACTTGGTCGCCGCATGCATCGCGATGTCCGCGCCCAGCGCCAGCGGCTGCGTGAACACGCCGGCCGCGACGGTGGAATCCACCGCGAGCCGCGCGCCGGCGTGCCGCGCGATCGCGGCTGCGCCCGCGATGTCGGTGATGCCCCAGAGCGGGTTCGCGGGGGTCTCGATCCAGACAAGCTTCGTGGCGCCCGGCTCGCAGGCCGCGGCGATCGCGTCGAGGCTGGTCGCGTCGACGAAGGAGACGCGCAGGCCCCAGCGCGTCGCGAAGCCGGCGAGCCAGTTGCGCAGCGACCAGTACATGACCTTCGGGGCGACGACATGGTCGCCCGGGTCGAGCGCGAGGAAGCAGGACGTCGCCGCCGCCATGCCCGAGGCGTAGAGCCACGCCCCCGCCCCGCCCTCGAGCGCGGCGAGCGTCGCCTCCGCCTGTTCGAAGCTGGGGTTGTCGGCGCGGGCATAGACGCGGCCGGAGCGGAACTGGTTGTCCTCGTCGCGCAGGAAGGTCGAGGCGACATGGATCGGCGGCACGATCGCCTTCGTCACGGGCTCGATCCAGCCGAGCGCCTGGGCGGCGATCGAGGCCGGCGCGAGGCGCGGGGTCGGGCTGTCCTTGGTCATGTCGCTCGGCTCCATGGATCGCCGCGGCGCCCTGGCGCGGGAGCGCGCAGCGGGCGCTGGGGCGACGAGGATTGGGAGAAGTGGGGCGACCGACGGGGCTCGAACCCGCGACAACCGGTACCACAAACCGGTGCTCTACCAGCTGAGCTACGGTCGCCACCGAGAGGCGCGGATTTACGCCCTCCTCCCGCGAGGGTCAAGACGGGCCGCGCCGCGGCGCTTGGATGCCGCGGCGGCGCTTGTATAGTCCCGCCCGCTTCAGACAGGCCGGCCATCCGCCGCAGGAGAGTTCGATGTCCCTCGCCCTCGCCGCCCGCATGGGCTCCCTCGGAACCGAGACCGCCTTCGAGGTCCTCGCGCGCGCCAAGGCGCTCGAGGCCCAGGGACGCTCGATCATCAACCTCGGCATCGGCCAGCCCGATTTCCGCACGCCCGACCACATCGTCGAGGCGGGCATCAAGGCACTGCGCGACGGCCACCACGGCTACACGCCCGCCAACGGCATCCTGCCGCTGCGCGAGGCGGTCGCGCGGGACATCCATCGCCGCCTGAAGGTGGAGGTCTCGCCCGCGAACGTGCTGGTCGTGCCGGGCGGCAAGGTCACGATGTTCTTCGCCATCGTGATGTTCGGCGAGCCGGGCGCGGAGATCATCTACCCGAATCCCGGCTTCCCGATCTACGAGAGCGTCATCCGCTTCTCCGGCGCGACGCCTGTGCCGATGCCGCTGAAGGAGGACAAGGGCTTCGCCTTCGACGCCGACGAGGTGCTGTCGCTGGTCACGCCGCGCACGCGGCTGCTGATCGTGAACTCGCCGGCCAACCCGACCGGCGGCACCGTGCCGCGCGAGCAGTTCGACCGCCTGGTGAAGGGCCTCGAGCGACATCCGCATGTCGCGATCATGTCGGACGAGATCTACGGCCAGATGCTCTATGACGGGCGCGAGCATGTGTCGCTGCTTTCCTACCCCGGCATCCGCGACCGGCTGATCCTGCTCGATGGCTGGTCGAAGACCTACGCGATGACCGGCTGGCGCCTCGGCTACTCGGTCTGGCCGGAGAAGCTCGTCGCCCAGGCCGAGCGCCTGGCGATCAACTGCCATTCCTGCGTCAACGCCTCGGCGCAGTACGCGGGCCTCGCCGCGCTGGACGGACCGCAGGACGCGGTCCACGACATGGTCGCGGCCTTCGCCACGCGCCGGAAGGTGATCGTGCGCGCGCTCAACCAACTGCCAGGCGTCACCTGCGTCGAGCCGGGCGGCGCCTTCTACGCCTTCCCGAACGTCTCGGGCACGGGCCTCGGCAGCCGCGACTTCCAGGACGTGATGCTCAGCGAGGCGGGCGTCGCCGCGCTCTCGGGCACGGCGTTCGGCGCCCATGGCGAGGGCTACCTGCGCTTTTCCTACGCGAACTCGGTGGAGAACATCGCGGAGGCGATGCGGCGCATCGGCAAGCTCCTGACCGAACGCACTAACAAGAGGCACTGATATGCCTAATTCATAGGCATCCAGTGCAATAGCCGGGCAAGGCGGCGGGACCATCCCCCCGCTGCGGGCGGTTTCCGCGGAAAGTCGCGGAGTCGCGTACGCCTGCCGAGTTGGCACGGCCCCTGCTAAAGATTGGTGCGAGTGGATTCCCATCCCGTGCGCGTGGCGCGTGTGGGAACGGCGCCACCGAAGCGGACACGCGAGGCGATGAAGAAGATCGAGGCCATCATCAAGCCCTTCAAGCTCGACGAGGTAAAGGACGCCCTCCACGAGATCGGGCTCAAGGGCATCACGGTCGCCGAGGCCAAGGGCTTCGGCCGCCAGAAGGGCCATACCGAACTCTATCGCGGCGCGGAATACGTCGTCGACTTCCTGCCCAAGGTGAAGATCGAGGTCGTGATCGAGGACGCGCTCGTCGAGCGCGCGATCGAGGCGATCCAGAAGGCCGCCCATACCGGCCGCATCGGCGACGGCAAGATCTTCGTGACGAATGTCGAGGAGGCGATCCGCATCCGCACCGGCGAGCGCGGCACCGACGCGATCTGATCCTAGCCCGCGCGGCCGGCGGTCGCGCACCCACCCAAGGTTCGAACGCCGCGCGGTGACGGCGCCGGGCCCCGACGGCGATCACCGCACCCCAGACAGGCTCCAGGAAGAGGAAAGAGACATGGCGAACGCAGACGTCAAGAAGGTCCTGCAGATGATCAAGGAGAAGGACATCAAGTATGTCGATCTCCGGTTCACCGACCCGCGCGGCAAGTGGCAGCACCTCGCCCACGCGGTCGAGACGATCAACGAGGACGTCTTCGAGGAAGGCCTGATGTTCGACGGCTCGTCGATCGCCGGCTGGAAGGCGATCAACGAGTCCGACATGGTGCTCATCCCCGACCCGAAGTCGGCGGTGATCGACCCGTTCGCGGCGCAGTCCTCGCTGATCCTGTTCTGCGACGTCTACGAGCCCGGCACGGGCCAGCCCTACAACCGCGACCCGCGCTCGATCGCCAAGAAGGCGGAGGCCTACCTGGCCTCCTCCGGCGTCGGCGACACGGCCTATTTTGGCCCCGAGATCGAGTTCTTCGTGTTCGACGACGTCCGCTACAAGGTGTCGATGAACACGGTTATGCACACGATCGACAGCGAGGAAGGACCCTACGTCACCGACCGCAAGTACCCCGACGGCAACATGGGCCATCGCCCGCCGATCAAGGGCGGCTACTTCCCCGTGCCGCCGGTCGACAGCGCCTCGGACCTGCGCGCCGAGATGCTGACGGTCATGAAGGACATGGGCCTCAAGATCGAGAAGCACCACCACGAGGTCGCGCCGTCGCAGCACGAGCTCGGCAACGTCTTCTCGACCCTCGTCACCGCCGCCGACGGCGTGCAGATCTACAAGTACGTCGTGCACAACGTCGCCCACCAGTACGGCAAGACGGCGACCTTCATGCCGAAGCCGATCAAGGGCGACAACGGCTCGGGCATGCACGTTCACCAGTCGATCTGGAAGTCCGGCAAGCCGCTCTTCGCGGGCAACGGCTACGCCGACCTGTCCGAGACGGCGCTCTACTACATCGGCGGCATCATCAAGCACGCGAAGGCGATCAACGCCTTCACGAACCCGCTCACGAACTCATACAAGCGCCTCATCCCCGGCTTCGAGGCGCCGGTGCTGCTCGCCTATTCGGCGCGCAACCGCTCGGCGTCCTGCCGCATCCCGTTCGTCGCCTCGCCGAAGGGCAAGCGCGTCGAGGTGCGCTTCCCGGATCCGGGCGCGAACCCGTACCTGGGCTTCGCGGCGATGATGATGGCCGGCCTGGACGGCATCAAGAACAAGATCCATCCGGGCGACCCGATGGACAAGAACCTCTACGACCTCCCGCCGGCGGAACTCAAGCAGGTCCCGCAGGTCTGCGGGTCGCTGCGCGAGGCGCTCGAGAACCTCGAGAAGGACCACAAGTTCCTGCTCGCGGGCGACGTCTTCACGCCGGACATGATCAGCGCCTACATGGAGCTGAAGTGGGAAGAGGTCTACAACTTCGAGCACACGCCGCACCCGATCGAGTACGCGATGTACTACTCGGTCTGACGCCTCCGGCGGACGACGACACGGGAGGGCCGCGCCGCGAGGCGCGGCCCTTTCCCGTCGAGGGTCCTCAGCCGGGCCCGCGCAGCCGCGCGCGATGGAATGTGTAGAGCCCTGCCGAGACGACGACCGCCGCGCCGCCGATCGTCCACGGATCCGGCACGTCGCCGAAGAAGAGCCAGCCCAGCACCGCGGCATAGACGAGCAGCAGGTAGTTGAAGGGCTGCAGCGTGGAGGCCGGCGCGAGGTTGAAGGCCTGCGAGTAGACGATGTGGCCGACGCCGCCGACCACGGCCGCGGCGGCGAGCAGTGCCCAGCCCGTGGCGTCGGGCGGCGTCCAGGCGAACCACGCCGCGAAGGACGAGAAGGCCGCGCCGACGACCGCGGTCCACACGCCCGTGGTCGCGGCGCCGTCGGTCCTCCCGACCACCTTCAGGATGACCTGGTAGCAGGCCCAGAGCGCCGCGCCCGCGACCACGTAGAGCATCGGCAGGCTCGCCTCGGCGAAGCCCGGCCGCACTATCAGCAGCACGCCGCAGAACCCCGCCAGCACCGCGCACCAGCGCCGCCAGCCGACGCGCTCGCCGAGCAGCGGCACGGAGAGCGCCGTCACCAGCAGCGGCGCCGAGGCGCCGATCGCATGAACGTCGGCCAGCGGAAGAGCGGCGAAGGCCGAGACGAAGAGCCACATCTGCACCGGCAGGATGAGCCCGCGCAGGAACTGCAGCCGCGGATGGCCGCTGCGCCAGGCGATGCCCCTGCCCGGCCGCCAGGCCAGCGCGAGCGAGATCGGCACGAAGAGCAGGAAGCGGGCCCAGATCACGAGCGCGACCGGCATCATGTTGCCGAGCTTCTTGCTGAGCACGTCGACGCAGGCGAAGAGGCTGATCGCGGCCAGCACCACCATGATGCCGCGCCGCGTGGACGCGGCCTCGTCGCGCGGCACGGCGCTCACGCGCCCTGCCCCATCGCGGCGCGCACGCGCTCGCGGTGGAAGGTGTAGAGGCCGCTGGCGACGATCAGCGCCGCGCCCGCGACGGTCCAGCGATCCGGCACGTCGCCGAAGAACAGCCAGCCGAAGAGCGCGGCATAGACCAGCAGCAGGAAGGCGAAGGGCTGCAGCGTCGAGGCGGGCGCGAGGTTGAAGGCGTGGCTGTAGGCGACGTGCCCGACGCCGCCCAGCAGCGCCGCGACGACGAGCAGCGTCCAGTCGCCGGCGTCGGGCGTCGTCCAGGCGAAGGGCCCGATGACGCTCAGCAGGATGGCGCCGATCGCCGCCGTCCACACGCCGGTGGTGGCGGCGCCGTCGACGCGCCCGACGATCTTGAGCAGCACCTGGTACACGGCCCAGAGGACGGCCCCCGCGACCGCGTAGAGCATCGGCAGGCTGAACTCCGCGAAGCCCGGGCGCACGACGACGAGCATGCCCGCGAAGCCGGCGCCGATCGCCGTCCAGCGCCGCCAGCCCACGCGCTCGCCGAGGAAGGGCACCGAGAGCGCGGTGACGAGCAG
Organism: Alphaproteobacteria bacterium; assembly: GCA_016869915.1. Classification (GTDB taxonomy): domain Bacteria; phylum Pseudomonadota; class Alphaproteobacteria; order CACIAM-22H2; family CACIAM-22H2; genus CAIOSQ01. The sequence continues at coordinate 5,536 of VGDA01000070.1, read as the reverse complement.
CGGCGCGGACGCGCCGATGGCGTGTGCGTCGGCGAGCGGGATCGCCGCGAAGGCCGAGAGGAAGAACCACATCTCCACGAGCAGCACGACGACGCGCACGACCTGGAGCCAGGGCGCGCCGCTGCGCCAAGCTATCCCGCTGCCAGGGCGCCAGGCCAGCGCGAGGGCGAGCGGCACGAAGAGCACGAAGCGCACCCAGAGGATCTGGACCACGGACATGCGCGCGCCGAGCACCTTGCTGACCACGTCGAGCAGGGCGAACATCGTGATCGCGGCGAGCGCGACCGCGATGCCCAGCCGCGCGCCCGAGGGCCGGGCCGCGCCCGGCGCCACCGCGCTCACGCGGCCGGCCCGTCGACGGGCCGAGGCCTCCGGTCGGGGCCGATCGCGACATAGGTGAACAGCCCCTCGGTCACCTTCACGTGCTCGCCGCCGCCCGAGCGGCGCACCCAGCTCTCGACATGGATGGTGATCGAGCTGCGGCCGACGCGCCTGATGTCGCAATGGCAGCTCAGCACGTCGCCGACGAGGACAGGCAGGTGGAAGGTCATCGCCGCCACCGAGACGGTCGCCACGCGGCCGCGCGCGCGCTCCGACGCGGCGATGCCGCCGGCGATGTCCATCTGGGCGAGCAGCCAGCCGCCGAAGATGTCGCCGGACGGGTTGGCGTCGCCCGGCATCGCGAGGGTGCGCAGGAAGGGCTCGCCCCGCGGCACGGCCGGATCGCTGCTCTCGTGCTCCACGTCGCTGGCTCCCGCCCCCGCCGCGCAGGCCGGACCGGCCGCGCGCGGCGCGATCCTATCGCAGGCGACCCGCCCGGCGCGACACCGCGACGTGGGCCTTGATCGCGGGGAGTCCGCTGCCGCAGCTTGGCGCCTCGGCAGCGAATCGAACGGACGGACATGGCGGACCTCTTCGGCGGCGGCAAGAAGCGCGACAAGGACAAGCCGGGCCCGGCCTCGGGCGGCTACACGGCCAAGGACATCGAGGTCCTCGAGGGCCTGGAGCCGGTGCGTCGCCGCCCCGGCATGTATGTCGGCGGCACCGACGAGCGCGCGCTGCACCACCTCGTCGCCGAGGTGCTCGACAACGCGATGGACGAGGCCGTGGCAGGACACGCCGACCGCATCGAGGTCGAGCTCTCGGCAGAGGGCACCTGCACGATCCGCGACAATGGCCGCGGCATACCCGTCGACCCGCACCCGAAGTTCCGCGACAAGTCGGCGCTCGAGGTGATCCTCACCACGCTGCATTCCGGCGGCAAGTTCTCGGACAAGGTCTACTCGACGGCGGGCGGCCTGCACGGCGTCGGCATCTCGGTCGTCAACGCGCTCTCCGACGAGCTGGTCGTCGAGGTCGCGCGCGAGAAGACCGTCTGGCAGCAACTCTACAGCCGCGGCGTCCCCAAGGGCCCGGTGCGCAAGATCGGCACCACGCCGAACCGCCGCGGCACGAGCGTCGGCTTCCACCCCGACCCCGAGATCTTCGGCAAGGGCGCGCGTCTCAAGGCGGCCACGATCTTCCGCATGGCGCGCGCCAAGGCCTTCCTCTTCCGCGGCGTCGAACTGCGCTGGTCCTGCGACCCGTCGCTGGTGAAGGACGGCGAGGTCCCCGCCGAGGCCGTGCTGCGCTTCCCCGGCGGCCTCGCCGACTCCCTCGCCGAGGCGATCGGGAAGCGGCCCTGCGTGGGCAAGGTCTTCTCCGGCGAGGAGAAGCTGCCCGACGGCCTCGGTCGCATCGAATGGGCCGTCGCCTGGCCGGGGGACGAGCGCGGCGAGACGCATTCCTACGTCAACACCGTGCCGACGCCGCAGGGCGGCTCGCACGAGCTCGGCCTGCGCTCGGCGCTGTCGCGCGCCCTGCGCGCCTACGGCGAGCGCCTCGCCAACAAGCGCGCGCAGCAGATCACCGCCGAGGACGTCGGCGACGGCGCGGTGGTGTTCCTGTCGCTGTTCATCCGCGAGCCGCAGTTCCAGGGCCAGACCAAGGACCGCCTCGGCATGCCGGAGGCGCAGCGCGTCGTCGACGCGGTCATCAAGGACCATTTCGACCACTGGCTGGCGGACGACCCCGCCAACGGGCGGCAGTTCCTCGACGCCATCGTCGAGCGCGCCGAGGACCGCATCCGCCGGCGCAGCGAGAAGGAGATGCAGCGCAAGAGCGCGACGCGCAAGCTGCGCCTGCCCGGCAAGCTCGCCGACTGCTCGACCAGCGCGGCGGGCGGCACCGAGATCTTCCTGGTCGAGGGCGACAGCGCCGGCGGCTCCGCGAAGCAGGCGCGCGACCGCGCCACCCAGGCCGTGCTGCCGCTGCGCGGCAAGATCCTGAACGTCGCGAGCGCCTCCGTGGACAAGCTGCGCCAGAACCAGGAGCTCGCCGACCTCGTGCAGGCGCTGGGCTGCGGCACGGGTTCGACCTACGACGGGGAGAAGCTGCGCTACGAGCGCGTCATCATCATGACCGACGCCGACGTCGACGGCGCGCACATCGCTTCGCTGCTGATGACGTTCTTCTACCGCGAGATGCCGCGGCTGATCGACGATGGGCGGCTCTTCCTCGCGATGCCGCCGCTCTATCGCCTCGCGCAGGGCGGGCAGGTCGCCTATGCGCGCGACGACCGGCACAAGGACGAGCTGATGGCCACGCGCTTCAAGGGCCGCGGAAAGGTCGAGATCAGCCGCTTCAAGGGCCTGGGCGAGATGCCGCCCGCGCAGCTCAAGGACACGACGATGGCGCCGGGCCGGCGCACGCTGCTGCAGGTGCGCATCGACCCCGACAAGGCCAAGCCGACCGAGAGGCTGGTCGAGAGCCTGATGGGCCGCAAGCCGGAGCTTCGGCTGCGCTTCATCCAGGAAAATGCGAAGCTCGCGCGCGACCTCGACATCTGAGCGCGGTCGCGGGCCGACCCGGACGGAGGACGCCATGCCGCTGAAGCGCATCGAGCACTACAACATCCACACCACGCGCCTCGCCGAGACCGTGGCGTTCTACGACCGCGTGCTCGGCATGAAGGCCGGCGACCGACCGCCCTTCGCCTTCCCGGGCGCCTGGATCTACCTCGAGGGAACGCCGGTCCTGCACCTCGTCGACGTGAGCGACGGCGCCCGCGCGGCGCGCGCGGGGCAGCACGGCACGGGCGTCCTCGACCACATCGCCTTCGAGGCGGTCGACCTCGCCGCGATGCGCGCGACGCTGGCGCGAGAGGACGTGAAGTGGGAGGAGCGCATCGTGCCGCGCACCGGCATCACGCAGCTCTTCGTCGTCGACCCGAACGGGCTGACCATCGAGCTCAACTTCGCCGAGACCGCGCGCGCGGCCTGAGCGGCGCTCAGGCGAGCTCGATCCGCATACGCTGGCCGGCCGGCGCGAAGCCATTGGTCGCGCAGAAGGCCAGCACGGCGGGGGAACGCACGCCATCGGGGATCGCGGCCTCGACGCGCCGACGGCCGCGCGCCTTCGCCTCCCGCCGCGCGGCAGCGACCAGGCGAGCGCCGATCCCGCGCCCGCGCAGCCCGGGCGCGACATGCAGCGCCTCCAGGATGCAGCACTCCGCGCCGGCGCCGCCCGATGCCTCGTCCGCCAGCGCGGCGATCCCGACGATGCCCTCGCCCGCGCGCTCCGCGAGGAGCGCGAGCAGGCGGCCGGAGGCGAGCGCACCGGCGATGTCCGCCGCGGCGACATGCGCGGCCACCGCTTCGGCATCCGCAGGCGTCGCGCGCCGGAGAGTCGCGCCGTCGTCTGGCCCGGCCAGCGAGGGCTCGACGACGCCGTCGGGCCTGCGCGCCAGCATCGCCACGCGCTTGCCGCTGCCCGGCACGACCTGGACCCCGACCTCGCGGAAGCCGAGGCCGCCATGGAAGGCGAGGCTCGGATCGTTGGGCGGGTCGAGGTTCACCTCGCAGGCGACCGGCGCGCCTGGGTCCGGCGCGGAGGCGAAGACGTCGCGATAGGCGGCGCGGCCCCAGCCGTCGCGGCGGAAGGCGGCGGCGACCACGATGCGGTCGAGGTAGAGGAAGCGCGCCATGCGGCGCTGGAACCATGCGTAGTTGTGGCTGCCATAGGCGCGGCCCGGCGGCAGCGCCGCGGTGAAGGCCGCGATGCCGCCCGCGCCGTCCGCCGCGACGCGCAGCCTCGCCTCGCCCTCGACGAAGCGCAGCCAGGTCGCGGGCGGCAATTCGTTGACATGGGGCAGCGCGGAATCGTTGAGCGCGACGATGGCCGGGATGTCGGCGCGCGTCGCGTCGCGGAAGGACGGCGCGCCGCTCACGTCGACAGCCATGCGCGCATCGCCGCCGAGACCTCGGCCGGCCGCTCGAGCGTCGCGAGGTGGCCGCATTCCTCGACGACCACGAGCCGCGCGCCCTCGATGTCCGCGGCGATCTCGCGCGCGACCTCGACCGGCGTCGCCTGGTCCTGCCGCCCGCAGAGGACGAGCGTCGGCACGCGGATGCGCGACAGGCCGGGCCGGCTGTCGGGGCGGCCGAGGATGGCGGTCTGCTGGCGGATGAAGGCGTCGCGGCCGACGCGCAGCGTCATCGAGGTCACGGCCTCGACGAAGTCCGGGTCGGACATGCGCGAGGCATGCACCCATTGCGGCAGCAGGCGCGGCGTGACGCCGCGGAAGCCGCCGCCGCGCGCCAGGGCGATGAAGTCGCGCCGGACCTGCGCGCGCTCGGGCGTGTCGGGGCGCGCCGAGGTGTCGAGCAGAGCGAGATGCGTCACGCGCTCCGGGGCGCGACGCATGACCTCGAACGAGACGTAGCCGCCCATCGACAGCCCGGCGAGCGCGAAGCGCGGCGGTGCCTCCGCCAGCACGCGCGCCGCCATCGCGCCGATGTCGTCGTCGCGCGCCAGGTCGGCCACGCGCGGCTCGGCGATGTCGGACAGCGCCGCGACCTGGGGCGCCCAGAGCGCCGCGTCGCAGAGCAGGCCGGGAAGCAGCACCAGCGGCGCGCGCGTCATCGGATCATCCCCAGGATGTCGCGGAAAGCGTCGGTGCCCGCGCGGCGCAGCCACTCGAAGAGCACCATCTCGCCGGTGACCACGCCGACGCCGTTCGCCGCGAGCCGCGCCAGGCCCGCGTCGCGGTCGGCGGCGCGGCGCGACGACACCGCGTCCGCCACGACGAAGACGTCCCAGCCCTCGGCGGCGAGGCCGAGCGCCGATTGCAGCACGCAGACATGCGCCTCGATGCCGCAGAGCACGGCCTGGCGGCGTTGCGCCATCAGCGACAGGACGTCGCGCACCCCTGGCTCGTCGGCGCAGGAGAAATGGATCTTCCCGGCCCGCTCCGCTGGCGTGCAGAGCGCGGCAAGCGAGGCCACGGTCGGCCCGATCCCCTGCGGGTAGTGCTCCGTCACCAGGATCGGCACGCCGATGCGCCGCGCGCCGCGCATGAGGCGCGCCGCCCCGGCCTCGACGGCCTCGGGATCGGCCATCGCGGGCAGCAGGCGCTCCTGGACGTCGACGACGAACAGGACCGAGAGGTCCGCGCGCATCAGCATGCGCCGGAAACCTAGCCCGCGCGCGCGCCGGC
>VGDA01000069.1 GCA_016869915.1 Alphaproteobacteria bacterium | reverse complement strand
GGCGACGCGCTCGACATTGCCGTCGACGGCCAGCGCGCGGCGGTCGAAGGCGATCGCGGCGATCGCACCCGCCGTGTAGGGGCCGATCCCGGGAAGCGCGCGCAGCGCCTGCGCGTCGGAGGGGAAGGCGCCGCCATGCCGCGCGACGACCGCCTCGGCGCAGGCATGCAGGTTGCGGGCGCGCGAGTAGTAGCCGAGCCCCGCCCATTCGCGCAGCACGTCCTCGCGCGACGCGGCCGCGAGGGCGAAGACGTCGGGCCACAGCGACGTGAAGCGCAGGAAATAGGGGCCGACCGCAGCCACCGTCGTCTGCTGCAGCATGATCTCGGAGAGCCAGACGCGGTACGGGTCGGGCGACGCGCCCGGCGGCGCGCGCCACGGCAGCACGCGGGCATGGCGGTCGTACCAGGCGAGCAGCGCGCGGCCGAGCGCCGCGCGCGAGGTCCGGGTTTGCGTCTTCGCTTGCATGGGCGGCACCGATTAGACTGGTGGCCGCTCCGCATTGTCGAGGCCGATCCGCCCATGGCGCCGCGCGCCCTGTCCCGAAGCCTGCTGAAGGTCACGCGCCCCGTGCTGCAGAAGCGTGGCGCCGACTATGCCGCGCTGGTGGCGGGCTGGGCCGAGATCGCGGGCCCGCGCCTCGCCGGCGACACGGCCGTCGACCGGCTCGCGCGGCCGCGCGACGGCGGCCCTGGCGTGCTCCACCTCGCGGTCGAGCCCGCGCTGGCGCTCGAGTTGCAGCACCTCGCCCCGCAGATCGTCGAGCGCGTGAACGCCTATCTCGGCCATGCCGCGGTCGCGCGCATCGCCCTCGTCCAGCGGCCGATGGCGCGCACGATGCGCCAGCGCCAGGCGGCGCGCCGGGTGCAGCCGGACACGGCAAGCCGGAGCGAGGCCGCCAGGGCGGTCGAGGGCGTCGCCGACGAAGGCCTGCGCGAGTCGCTGGCGAGGCTCGGAAGCCACCTCCTGCGCCGCCGCTGACGCCATCGCGGCGACATGATCGAGACTTATCCCCAGTCCGCCGCGCTTCGCTTGGCGACTCGGGTGCCGCGTGGCTAGGCTCCACAGCATCTGGTGGGTGGAATGTCCCGTTTATCGAAGATCTTGATCGCCGCGGCCGTCCTGGCCGTGCTCCAGGGCGGCCCGTCCCTGTGGACAGGCCTGTCGATCGATGGCGGGCGGGCCGCGCATGGCTGGGGATATCCGGCGCCCGCTGCAGCCCAGCAGCCCCCGGCAGACAGGCTGGCGCCACGCCGCGAAGGCGACGACTTCGCCATGGGCAACCCGGACGCGCCCGTCGTCGTCATCGAGTACGCCTCGCTGACCTGCCCGCATTGCGCGCGATTCCACGTCGACGTGCTGCCGCAGGTGAAGGCGAAGTATATCGACGCCGGCACGGTGAAGTTCGTCTATCGCGACTTCCCGCTCGACCGCGTCGCGCTCCAGGCCGCGCAAGTCGCGCGCTGCCTTCCTCCCGACCGCTATTTCGGCCTGCTCGACGTGCTGTTCCGCCAGCAGGAACAGTGGACGGCCGGCCGCGACCCCTCCGCGATGATCGAGCGGGTCAAGCAGTACGCGGCGCTCGCCGGGCTGCCGCGCGAGCGCGCCGCCGCCTGCGCCGAGGACGCCGAGCAGCAGGCGAAGCTCGTCGCCGTCGCGCAGGCCGGCGAGAAGCAGTACGGCGTCAACAGCACGCCGACGCTCGTCGTCAACGGCAAGCGCCATGTCGGCGGCACCGGCTTCGAGGAACTCGACCGGGCGCTCGCCGAGGCGCTGCGCGGCCAGCCGGCGCCGGCGGCGCCCGGTTCCGCGGCGCCTGCCTCGACCTGGCAGCGGTTCCTCGGCTGGATCTCCGGCCTCTTCGGCGGCGGCAGGAACTGACCGGCGCAATCCTCGGCACAGCAAGCACAGCAGCAGGAAACAGGCTCGTCATGCAGTTCACCAAGCTCCGCCTCGCCGGCTTCAAGTCCTTCGTCGAGGCGACCGAGTTCTCGATCGAGCCCGGCCTCACCGGCGTCGTCGGCCCAAATGGCTGCGGCAAGTCGAACCTCGTCGAGGCGCTGCGCTGGGTGATGGGCGAGAACCGCGTGAAGCAGATGCGCGGCGGGGAAATGGACGACGTCATCTTCGCCGGCACCACGTCGCGCCCCGCGCGCGACGTCGCCGAGGTCTCGGTCCTGATCGCCAACGACCAGCGCAAGGCCCCCGCGGCGTGGAACGACCTCGGCGAGATCGAGGTCAGCCGCCGCATCGAGCGCGGCGAGGGCTCCGCCTACCGCATCGGCGGCAAGGACAGCCGGGCGCGCGACGTGCAGCTGTTTTTCGCCGACATCGCCTCGGGCGCTCATTCGCCCGCGCTGGTCAGCCAGGGCCGCATCGCGGCCCTGATCAACGCCAAGCCCTCGGAGCGCCGCCAGGTGCTCGAGGAGGCCGCTGGCATCACCGGCCTGCATGCGCGCCGCCACGAGGCCGAGCTCAAGCTGCGCGCCGCCGAGCAGAACCTCGCGCGGCTCGACGACGTCATCGGCACGATCGACCAGCAGTTCCAGGCGCTGAAGAAGCAGGCGAAGCAGGCCGAGCGCTACCGCAACCTCGACGGGCTCATCCGCCGCGCCGATGCGATCCTGCTGACGCTGCGCTGGCGCGAGGCCTCCGGTCTCGGCGAAGCGGCCGCCGCGCGCCTTGCCGAGACAGAGCGCGCGGTCGCCGAGGCGACAGCGCGCGTCGCCGCCGCGTCGACCGCGCTCGCCGAGACGGCCGCGCTGCTGCCGGACCTGCGTCGCGCAGAGGCCGAGGCGGCCGCGCGGACCACCCGGCTCGAGACCCGGGCCCAGGCGCTGGAGGCCGAGGAAGCGCGCGTCGTCGCCGCGATCGAGGACCTGGCGCGCCGCATCGCCCAGGTGGCCGAGGACCAGCAGCGCGAGGCCGCCCGCCGCCAGGATGCGCTCTCCGCCATCGAGTCGCTTTCCGCCGAGCAGGCGGCCATCGCGGAGACCGAGGCCGCCGCCGAGGCGCTGCTGGCCGAGGCGCGCGCCGTGCTCGAGCGCCAGCGCGAGGATGTCGGCCAGCGCGAGGAGGTCGTCAGCACGGCCACCGGCGCGGTGGCCGCGGCCGAGGCCGAGCGCAATGCCCTTCATCGCCAGCTCGCCGATGCCGAGCGACGGCTCGCGGAGATCGCGCAGCGGATGGAGACGGCCGAGCGCGACCGCGCCGGCCTCGCTGCCGCCGCGATCCCGGTCGAGCGCCGCGCCGAGGCCGAGCGCCTCGTCGCCGAGGCCGAGCAGGATGTCGAGGACGCGCAGCGCCGCGTCGACGCCGCCGAGGCTGCGCGACGCGCGGCGCAGGAAGAGGAGCGCGGCGCGCGCGCGGCCCTCGGCAACGTCGAGGCGGAGATCGCCCGGCTCGATGGCGAGATCGCCGGGCTGCAGCGCCTCCTCGCCGACAACGGCACCGGCGACCTCTTCGCGCCCGTCATCGACCAGGTGCGCGTCGACCCGGGGTACGAGGCCGCGCTGGGCGCAGCGCTTGGCGACGACCTCGCCGCGCCGCTCGACAGCACCGCGCCCGCGCATTGGCGCGGCGACGTCGCGCGCGGCGCCTACGATCCGGCCTTGCCGCCGGGGGCCGAGCCGCTCTCCGCCCATGTCCAGGCGCCGCCCGCGCTGGCGCGACGCCTCGCGCAGGTCGGCGTCGTCGACAACGAGGCGGGCGCCACCCTCGCGCCCGGCCTTGCCGCCGGGCAGCGCCTCGTCACGGTCGGCGGGGCCCTCTGGCGCTGGGACGGCTTCACCGTGCGCGCCGGCGCGCCCTCCGCCGCGGCCCTGCGCCTCGCGCAGCGCAACCGGCTCGTCGAGCTGCTGCCCCGGCGCGCCGCGACCGGCGCGCAGCTCGAGGGCGCGCGCATGCGCATGCAGGCCGCCCGCCAGGAGGAGCAGGGCGCCGCCGAGGCCGAGCGCGGCGCGCGGCAGGGTGCGCGCGAGGCAGCCGGGCGCGTCGACCAGGCGCGGCAGGCTGCCGCCTGGCTGGCGCGCGAGAGCGCCGAGCAGACGGCGCGCCTCGCCACCCTGTCCGACCGGATCGAACGCCTCGGCATGGAGCGCGCAGGCGAGGAGGAGCGCAGGTCAGGCGTGCAGGAGCGCCTCGCCGCCCTGCCCGACATCGACGAGGCGCGCAGGCTCCTCGAGCTCGAGCGCGTCGAACTCAAGGCCGGGCGCGAGCAGCTGATGGCGATGCAGGGCGAGGAGCGCCGGCTCGTCGGCGAGGCCGAGCAGCGTCGCCGCCGCCTGGCGGGCATCGCGTCCGACGTCGCCGCCTGGCGCAACCGCGCGGCATCCGCCGAGCATCAGGCGGCGGTGCTCGCCGAGCGCCTCGCGGCGCAGGTCGAGGAACATGGCCGCCTTGCGGCGCAGCCCGCGGAGATCGCGGCGCGGCGGGGCGAGCTGCTGGAGCTTGTCACGACCGCCGGGGCCGAGCGCCGCGGCCATGCCGACGCGCTGGCCGTCGCCGAGACGCAGGCCCGCGAGGCCGAGCGCACGCTCAAGGCCGAGGAGGCCACGCTGATGGGCGAGCGCGAGGACCGCGTGCGTGCCGAATCGGCCGCGGAGCAGGCGGCGCGGCAGATCGCCGAGGTGGCGCAGCGCATCCGCGAGCGGCTCGACTGCGAGCCCGACCAGGCACTGGCCGCGGGCGGCGTCGACCCCGCCGACGACCTGCCCTCGATCGAGCAGGTCGCGTCGCGGCTCGACCGCCTGACGCGCGAGCGCGACAACATGGGGCCCGTGAACCTGCGCGCCGAGCAGGAGGCGCAGGAGCTCGACCAGCAGCTGCAGGCGATGATGGGCGAGCGCGGCGACCTCCTCGCGGCGATCGGCAAGCTGCGCCAGGGGATCGGCAGCCTGAACCGCGAGGGCCGCGAGCGCCTGCTCGCCGCCTTCGAGCAGGTGAACCGGCATTTCTCCGAGCTCTTCGTGGCGCTGTTCGGCGGTGGCAAGGCGCACCTGCAGCTCGCCGCCCCGCCCGCCGAGGAGGGCGAGCAGGCCAGCGACGACCCGCTCGACGCCGGCCTCGAGGTCATGGCCTCGCCGCCGGGCAAGAAGCTGCAGACGCTCTCGCTCCTCTCCGGCGGCGAGCAGGCGCTGACCGCGCTTGCGCTGCTCTTCGCCGTCTTCCTCACCACCCCGGCGCCGATCTGCGTGCTGGACGAGGTCGACGCGCCGCTGGACGACGCCAACGTGGACCGCTTCTGCAGGCTGCTGGAGACGATCTCCGGGCGCACCGAGACGCGCTTCGTGGTCGTCACCCACCATCGGATGACCATGGCGCGGATGGACAGGCTCTACGGCGTGACGATGGCCGAGCGCGGCATCAGCCAGCTCGTTTCCGTCGACCTCGCCCAGGCCGAGCGCATGCGCGCGACTGCCTGAGGGCACGAGCCGGCCGAAACCCCGAAAACATCGGTGTTTCAGCCTTTTGAAAGCGGGCCATCCGCCTTGACAGGGTGGTACCCCGTCCGTATTTTACTCGCCGCGAAAACGGCCGGGAAGATCTCCTCCGGGCCATGGCTGAGACTGATCCCGCAAAGCCTTCCGACGATCCCGCGAGGGACGACTTCCAGGCCCGCCTCGCGGCGGCGCGGGAGCGGAGGGACGGCGGTCGCGACGCGGCAGGCGCTGCGGCGGCGCGCAACATCGGTCAGCTCGGCCTCGGCTTCAGGGTCGCCGTCGACCTCCTCGCGGGGGTCGTCATCGGGACGGGGATGGGACTGGCGCTCGACCGGTGGCTCGGTACAAGCCCCTGGTTCCTGCTCGTGTTCCTCGCCCTCGGCTTCGCCGCCGGGATGATGAACATGCTCCGCACGGTGCGCGCCGCTGACGCGGCGCGCCGCCGGATCGCCGGGGAACGCGGGAAGCGGGAATGAATCCGCCCTCGTCCCTCGCGGGCGGGAGATGAACTGGAAACCGGCGGGCCTCAGGCGGCGCGTCGGCCCGAAGCGAAAGAGACGATCGTGGCCAGTCCGCTCGAGCAGTTCACAATCAAGCCCATCGTCCCGCTGTCCCTCGGGAAGCTGGACGTCTCGTTCACGAATTCCGCGCTGATGATGGCGATCGCGGTGGCGCTCGTCGCCGGCCTGCTGGTCTTCTCCGTGCGCAGCAGGGACCTGGTCCCGGGCCGCCTGCAATCGGTCGCCGAGCTCGGGTACGAGTTCATCGCCGGCATGGTGCGCGAGAACGTCGGCGACGAGGGACGCAGGTACTTCCCCTTCGTCTTCTCCGTCTTCAGCTTCGTGCTGGTCGGCAACCTGCTGGGCATGCTGCCCGGCGCCTTCACCTTCACGAGCCACATCGCGGTCACCTTCGCGCTGGCGCTGACGATCTTCATCGGCATCACCTGCATCGGCATCGCCCGCCACGGCACGCATTTCTTCAGCCTGTTCTTCCCGCACGGCGCGCCGATCGCGGCCGCGCCGATCCTGATCCCGATCGAGGTGATCTCCTACCTGTCCCGCCCGGTGAGCCTCTCGGTCCGCCTCTTCGCGAACATGACCGTCGGCCACATCATCCTGAAGATCTTCGCGGGCTTCGTGATCACGCTGGGCAGCGTGAAGTTCTTCGTCCTGCCGGGCGTGCTGCCCTTCGGGATGCTGATCGGCCTGACCGCGCTCGAGTTCTTCGTCGCGTTCCTGCAGGCCTACATCTTCACCATCCTGTCCTGCATCTACTTGAACGACGCGATCCACCTGCACTGACGGATCACGGCGGTCGAACTCCAACAAGCTCCAACCAGAAAGGACTACTCCAATGGACGCTTCTGCAGCCAAGCTCATCGGCATGGGCCTCGCCGCCATCGGCATGATCGGCGCCGGCATCGGCGTGGGTTCCGTGTGGGCCAGCCTGATCCAGGCCGTGGGCCGCAACCCGGCCGCCAAGGACAGCGTGCAGACCTTCGCCTATATCGGCTTCGCGGTGACCGAGTTCATCGCGCTGCTCGCCTTCGTCGTCGCCATCCTCGTCTACGTCTCCTGACGATCGGGCCGGCGCCCGGCGCCGGTGAATGATGATGACCTTCCGCGCACTCCTCCTCGCAGCTGCGGCGTTCGTCCTATTGCCCGTCGACCCGGGCATGGCGGCCGACGCGCAGAAGGCGGGCATGCCGCAATTCGACCTCTCGCGCTTCCCCAGCCAGATCTTCTGGCTTGGCGTGACCTTCCTCGTCCTCTACCTGGTGATGAGCAGGATCGCGCTGCCGCGGATCGGCGAGGTGCTCGAGGCGCGGGCCAACCGCATCGGAGGCGATCTCGATCGCGCCTCGGCCCTCAAGGCCGAGGCCGACCAGATCAAGGCCGCCTACGAGAAGGCGCTAGGCGAGTCGCGCGCGAAGGCACAGGAGGTCGGTCGCTCGACCGAGGCCACCCTGGCCCGCGACTCCGCGGCAAGGCAGGCGGAGCTCGGCAACGAGCTCGCCGGCCGGATCCGCGACGCCGAGGGCCGCATCGCCGCCGCGAAGGCGTCCGCGATGGGCAACCTCGCCGGCGTCGCGGCCGAGGTCGCCTCCTTCGCGGTCCAGAGGGTCGCCGGGATCGGCATCTCCCCGTCCGACGCGGACCAGGCGGCGCGTGCCGTCCTCGCCCGCCGCTGACGCTCGGGGCACGTCCAAGGAAACGCCATGGCAGACCCGTCCTCCGGCTCCCTCCTCGCCCAGCCCGAATTCTGGGTGGCGGCCTCCTTCGTCGCGTTCTTCGTGGTGGTCTGGAAGCCGCTGCGCACCGTGCTCATCGGCGGGCTCGATGCCCGCGCCGAGCGCATCCGCCGGGAGCTCGACGAGGCCCAGCGGCTGCGCGAGGAGGCGCAGACCCTGCTTGCCGACTTCCAGCGCAAGCAGCGCGACGCGATCCAGGAGGCGGAGGCCATCGTCGCGCGCGCGCGTAGCGAGGCCGAGCGCGTGCAGCGCGACGCGCAGGCGCGGCTCGAGGCCGAGCTCAGGCGCCGCGAGGCACAGGCCATGCAGCGCATCGCCCAGGCGGAGCAGTCGGCGGCCGCCGAGGTGCGCACCGCGGCGGTGGACATCGCCCTCGCGGCCACGCGCCAGATCCTCGCCCAGAAGCTCGACGAGACGGCGCAGGGCCGCCTGATCGACGAGGCGATCCGCGAGCTGCCGGGCAAGCTCAACTGAGTTCGCCGCCCCGGGCGGGCGGCGGGTGATGCAAGGACGGCGGGCGCGCATCGGCGCCCGCCGTATTCGTTTCCGGGACCGGGGCGAGGGCGGCGCGACGCGGTTGACGCGCGTCGCGTGCCTGCACGACGTTCGCGCGACAGATTAAAAGGACACCCGATGGCCGGAGCCCACGACCCCGAATCGATGCCTTGGTGGAGCTGGGCGGCCCCGGCGGCCGCGGCCGCCCTGCTCGCGGCGAAGTTCGCCGGCCTCGTGCCGGCCTCCGGCGCGCTCGTGCTGCTGCCTGCCACGATCCTTCTCGGCGGCGCGGTCTTCGCCGCCGTCCACCACGCGGAGGTGATCGCGCTGCGCGTCGGCGAGCCCTTCGGCTCGATCGTGCTCGCGGCGGCGGTCACCGTGATCGAGGTCGCGCTGATCGTCTCGATCATGCTCTCGGCGCCCGACGGCGCGCCGGCCACCGCGCGCGACACGGTCTTCGCCGCGATCATGATCGTCCTCAACGGCATCGTCGGGCTCTGCCTGCTCGCCGGCGGCATACGCCACCACGAGCAGGGATTCCGCGCCTCGGGCGCCACCGGGGCGCTCGGCGTGCTCGGCACGCTGGCGACGCTGGTGCTGATCCTGCCGAACCATACGCAGACGGTCCCCGGCCCGTTCTACGCGTCCTCGCAGCTCGTCTTCGTGGCGGTCGTCTCGCTCGCCCTCTACGGCCTGTTCCTCTTCGTGCAGGCGGTGCGGCACCGCAGCTACTTCCTGGACGAGGGCGGCGACGACGCGCCCCATGCGGCGCCCTCGGACCGCGCGGTCGCGCGCAGCTTCGGCCTGCTCCTCCTCGCGCTCGCCGGCGTGATCCTGCTGGCGAAGACGCTGTCGCCCGCGATCGATCGCGCGATCGAGGCCGCCGGGCTTCCCGACGCCTGCGTCGGCATCGTGATCGCCGCTGTCGTGCTGCTGCCCGAGGGCCTCGCCGCCTACCGCGCCGCGCAGGCCAACCGCCTCCAGACGAGCCTCAACCTCGCGCTCGGCTCGTCGCTGGCGACGATCGGCCTGACCATCCCGGCGGTCACGATCGTGTCGCTCGCGATGGGCGTGCCGCTCACACTGGGCATCCAGGCCGGCCACGTCGTGCTGCTGGTGCTGTCGCTCTTCGCGAGCACGCTCACGCTGGCCGCGGGGCGGAGCACCGTCCTGCAGGGCGGCGTCCACCTCGTGATCTTCGCGGCCTTCCTCGTGATCTCCGCCGTGCCCTGACCGGCGCGGCTACTCCGCCGCGCGCGGCACGGGCGCGGCCTTTGGCTTCCAGCGCAGGACGGGCGCGCGCGCGGCGCGCGTCTCGTCGAGGCGGCGACGCGGCGTGAGCCTGGGCGCGGCGCGGAAATGCTCCGCCTCCCCCGCCTTCGCGCGCGCCGCGAGCGAGCGCAGCGTGTCGACGAAGAGGTCGAGCGACTCCTTCGTCTCGGACTCCGTCGGCTCGATCAGCATCGCGCCATGGACGACCAGCGGGAAGTACATGGTCATCGGGTGGTAGCCCTCGTCGATCATCGCCTTGGCGAAGTCGAGCGTGGTCACGCCCGTGTCCTTCAGGAAGCGATCGTCGAACAGGCATTCGTGCATGCACGGCCCCTCGAAGGCCGCCGTCATGACGTCCTGCAGCCGCGCCATGACGTAGTTGGCGTTGAGCACGGCGTCGTTGGAGGCCTGGCGGACGCCATCGGCGCCGTGGCTCAGCATGTAGGTGAGCGCGCGCACGAACATGCCCATCTGGCCGTGGAAGCCCTTGAGGCGGCCGAGCGAGGACGGCGCGCCCGACTGGTGCTCGACGAGGCGGAAGCCGCCGGCGTCGCGCACGACATAGGGCACCGGCAAGTGCGGCGCGAGGCGCGCGGAGAACACCACGGGCCCCGAGCCCGGCCCGCCGCCGCCATGCGGCGTCGAGAAGGTCTTGTGCAGGTTGATGTGCATCGCGTCGACGCCGAGGTCGGCGGGACGCACGCGGCCGGCGATGGCGTTGAAGTTCGCGCCGTCGCAGTAGAAGTACCCGCCCGCCTCGCGCACGAGGCGCGCGATCTCGACGATGTCGGGCTCGAACAGGCCGCAGGTGTTCGGGTTGGTGAGCATGATCGCCGCGACGTCGGGGCCGAGCTTCGCCTTCAGCGCGGCGACGTCGACTCTGCCGCGCGCGTCGGCAGGGATGGCGTCGACCTCGAAGCCGATCGCGGCGGCCGTCGCCGGGTTGGTGCCATGCGCGGATTCGGGCACGAGCACGCGACGGCGCGTCGCGGCCTCGCCACGCGCTTCGATCGCCGCGCGGATCGCGACCATGCCGCAGAACTCGCCATGCGCGCCGGCGCCGGGCGAGAGCGCGACCGCCGGCATGCCGGTGAGGGTCGTGAGCCAGTTCGAGAGCTGGTCCATCAGCTCCAGCGCGCCCTGCACGGTCGAGATCGGCTGCAGCGGATGGAGGTCCGCGAAGCCGGCCATGCGCGCCGCCTTCTCGTTGAGGCGCGGGTTGTGCTTCATCGTGCAGGAGCCGAGCGGGTAGAGCCCGGCGTCGATCGCGAAGTTCTTCTGGCTGAGGCGCGTGTAGTGCCGGATCACCTGCGGCTCCGAGAGCCCGGGCAGGCCGACCGGCGCCTTGCGCTCGAGGCCGCCGAGGCGGCGCGCCACCTTCGGCGGCTCGGGCAGGTCGACGCCGCAGCGCCCCTCGACGCCCTGCTCGAAGATGAGCTTCTCGTCCATCACGAGGCCGCGATGGCCGGAATGGGTGGCGACCGGCGGCAGCTCGGCCGCAGCGCCGTCGCGCGAGACGCGTCCCTGGGACTTGTCCATCACAGCATCTCCTCGAGCTTGCTGACGAAGAGGTCCATCTCCGCCTCGGTGTTGGTCTCCGTCGCCGCGACGACGAGCAGGTCGGCGAGTTCCGGTCGATCGGGCCAGAGCCTGCCCCCGGGGACGCCGGCGAGGATGCCCTGCGCCGCCAGTTCGTCGACCACGCCGGCTGCCGGCACCGGCAGCTTGAGCGTGAACTCGTTGAAGAACGTCTCGTTCATGAGGCGCACGCCGCGCACGCCTTCGAGCTTCCCGGCGAGCGTGACCGCGTTGGCGTGGTTGAGCTCCGCGAGCCGGCGATATCCGTCCTCGCCGAGCAGCGAGAGATGGATGGTGAAGGCAAGCGCGCAGAGGCCCGAATTCGTGCAGATGTTCGAGGTCGCCTTC
>VGDA01000068.1 GCA_016869915.1 Alphaproteobacteria bacterium | reverse complement strand
ATGCGTGAGCTTGCCCGTCATGCGCGTCCTCCCATCGCCATCAGCGCGCGGGTCGCGGCGGCGACGTCGCGCTCGCGCATCAGGGATTCGCCGACGAGGATCGCGCGGGCGCCCGCGGCCGCGACGCGCGCCACGTCCGCCGGCGTCGCGAGCCCGCTCTCGGCGACAAGGAAGGCATCGCGCGGCGCGTGCGCGGCGAGGCGCTCGAAGGTGGTGATGTCGACCGCCAGGCTGCGCAGGTCGCGGTTGTTGACGCCGAGCAGCGCGCCCTCCAGCGCCAGCGCCTGGTCGAGCTCCGCGGGGTCGTGGACCTCCGCCAGCACGTCGAGGCCGAGGTCGCGGGCGAGGCGATGCAGCGACGCGGCCTCGCCCGGCGACAGCGCCGCCATGATGAGCAGGATGCAGTCGGCGCCCAGCGCGCGCGCCTCGAGCACCTGGTAGGGCTCGAGCATGAAGTCCTTGCGCAGGGCGGGAAGCTCGACCGCGGCGCGCGCCGCGACGAGGTACTCGTCGCGGCCCTGGAACCAGGGCATGTCGGTCAGCACCGACAGCGCGCTCGCCCCGGCGTCGCGATAGGCGCGGGCGAGGGCGGGCGGGTCGAAGTCGGCGCGGATGACGCCCTTCGAGGGTGACGCCTTCTTGATCTCCGCGATCAGCGCGGGCCGCGCGGGCGTGGCGTCGGCGGCGAGCCGGGCGCGGAAGCCGCGCGGCGCCGGCATGCGCGCGGCGCGCGCCTCGAGCGCGGGCTGCGCGACGATCGCCCTGCGGCGCTCGACCTCGTGGCGCGTCGCGGCGCAGATGCGGGCGAGGACGTCGCTCATGGCGCCCGCGCTCAGCCCGGCGCGGGGGCGTTGGTGATGGCGATGAGCTGCGAGAGCGTCGCCATCGCCGCGCCGGAATCGATTGCCTGCACGGCCATCCGGGCGCCGTCGCGCAGCGAGCCGGCCTTGTCGGCGACGACGAGCGCCGCGGCCGCGTTCAGCAGCACGATGTCGCGGAAGGCGCCAGGCTTGCCGCCGAGCAGCGCCATGATCGCGGCGCCGTTCTCCGCCGGCGTGCCGCCCTTGAGGTCTGCCAGCTGCGCGCGCGGCAGCCCGGCATCCTCGGGCGAGATGGTGAAGCGCGTGACGCGCCCGTCGCGCAGCTCCGCGACCGCGGTCGGTCCCGTCGTGGTGATCTCGTCCATGCCGTCGCTGCCGCTGACCACCCAGGCGCGGGTCGAGCCGAGATTGCCGAGCGTCGCGGCCATCGGCTCGATCCAGCGCTCCGCGAAGGTGCCGACCAGCTGGCGCGTCACCATGGCCGGGTTCGCGAGCGGGCCGAGGATGTTGAAGATCGTGCGCGTTCCGAGCTCGACGCGCGGGCCGGCGACGTTGCGCATCGCCGCATGGTGGCGCGGCGCCATCATGAAGCCGATCCGCGCCTCGGCGATCGCGCGCTCGATCAGGCGGAAATCCGCGTCGGTGTTCACGCCGAGCACGGTGAGCACGTCGGCCGCGCCGGAGCGCGAGGACAGGGCGCGGTTGCCGTGCTTGGCGACCGGGACGCCGCAGGCCGCGACGACGATCGAGCTCGCGGTGGACACGTTCCATGTCCCGATCGCGTCGCCGCCCGTGCCCACGATGTCGATCGCGTCGGGCGGGGCGCTGATGCGGGCGGCGCGCGCGCGCATCACCTCGGCCGCGCCGGTGATCTCGTCGATCGTCTCGCCGCGCACGCGCAGCGCCATGAGGAAGCCGCCCATCTGCGCCGGGGTCGCGTTGCCCGACATCAGCGCCTCGAAGCCGGTCCGCGCCTCCTCGACGCCGAGCGCCTTGCCGTCGGCGACGCGGGCGATGAGGGCCTTGAGCTTGTCCATGTCGACTGTCATGACGGGAAGGCGCTCCGGAGGCGATGGGGACCCGGACTTTTCGGCGGTTCAAGGACCCTTTGCAACACTTTCGGCCCGGCCTGCGCTGGCGCATAAAGGGGGCGATGAGCGAGACGGTTACCCTTCGGATCGGCGGGATGACCTGCGCGGCCTGCGTGTCGCGGGTGGAGCGCGCGCTGGCGCGCGTCGAGGGCGTGGAGGCGGCGGCGGTCAGCCTCGCCGCCGAGCGCGCGGATGTCGTCGTCGCCGCCGGCGGGCCGGACGCCATCGAGCGCCTGCGCGCCGCCGTCGAGGAGGCCGGCTACGACGCCGCGGCGGAGGTCGCCGGGGCGCCTGGGGACGGCATCGAGGGCATCCCGGCGCGCGAGGCGATGCGCGTCGGTGCCGCCCTGGCGCTCGCCCTGCCGCTGCTGGCGGAGATGCCCGGCCATTTCGGCATCCCGTGGTTCAGGCTGCCGCCGCTGCTCGCGCTGACGCTTGCCGCGCCGATCCAGCTTTTCCTCGCCCTGCCGCTCTACACGGCGGCATGGAAGGCCCTGAAGGCGCGCGCAGGCAACATGGACCTGCTGGTCGTGATCGGGACGAGCGCGGCCTTCCTGTCCGGCGTCGCCGCCATCCTGCGCGACCCGTTCGGCCACCCGCACCACTACCTCGAGGCCTCGGCCGTCGTGGTCGCGCTGGTGCTGCTCGGCCGCGCGCTCGAGCTGCGCGCGCGGCGCTCCGCCGTGCGGGCGATCCGCGCCCTCGCGGCGCTGCTGCCGGAGCTTGCCCGGGTCGAGCGCGACGGCACGGAGGCGGACGTCCCCGCATCGTCGCTTCGCCGCGGCGACGTCGCGATCGTGCGGCCCGGCGAGCGCTTTCCCGCCGACGGCGTCGTGCGATCGGGCGAGAGCGACGCCGACGAGGCGCTGATCACCGGCGAGAGCCGCGCCGTGCCCAAGCGCCCCGGCGACCTCGTCATCGCCGGCTCGGTCAATGGCGACGGCCTGCTGCGCGTCGAGGTCCAGGGCGTCGGCGCGCAGTCGACGCTCGCGCGGATCGTCAGGCTGGTGGAGCGCGCCCAGGCGTCGAAGGCGCCGGTGCAGCGGCTCGTCGACAAGGTCGCCGCCATCTTCGTGCCCGCGGTGCTCGCGATCGCCGTGCTTTCCTTCCTCGGCTGGTGGCTGCTGGCCGGAGACGCCCGCGCGGGCCTGGCCGCCGCCGTCAGCGTTCTGGTGATCGCCTGCCCCTGCGCCCTGGGCCTCGCCACGCCGATGGCCGTGGTCGCGGCCTGCGGCGTCGCCGCGCGCCACGCGATCCTGGTCAAGGACGCTGCCGCGCTGGAGCGGCTCGCCGATGTCGGCGTGGTGGTCTTCGACAAGACGGGGACCCTCACGGAGGGCCGCCCCGCCGTCATGGACGTCGCCGCGGCGCGCGAGGGCGGCGAGCGCCACGTCCTGTCCCTCGCCGCCGCCGTCGAGCGCGGCAGCACGCATCCCCTTGCCCGCGCCATCGCCGCGCGCGCCGCGCAGGACGGGATCGAGCCGCCGACGCCGTCCCAGGTGGAAGCCATCCCCGGCCGCGGTATCAAGGCGCGGGTCGATGGCGCGCTCGTGATCCTCGGCACCTCGGAGCTCATGCGGCAGGCCGGGCTCGATGCCTTGGCCTTCGACGAGCGCGTGGCCGGGTACGATCGCGACGGGCTCACCCGCGTCTTCGTCGCCCGCGACGCCAGCGTCGTCGGCGTCGTGGCGCTCGGCGACCCGCTGCGCGCCGATGCCAGCGCGGCCATCGCGCGCCTCGGTCGGCTACGCGTAGCGTCCTGGATGGCCACCGGCGACGCCCGCGCCAGCGCCGCCCGCGTGGCTGGCGACCTGGGCATCCCCGACTTCGTCGCCGAGGCGCGCCCCCAGGCGAAGCTCGACCTCGTCGCGCGGCTGCAGGCGGAAGGGCGCGTCGTCGCGGTCGTCGGCGACGGCGTCAACGACGCGCCGGCGCTCGCGGCGGCCGATATCGGCCTCGCGGTCGGCGGCGGGGCGGACGCCGCGCTCGAGACCGCGGGTGCCGCCCTGATGCGCGGCGACGTCTCGCAGGTAGCCGACGCCGTCGAACTCGCCCGTGCCGCGCGCGCGCGGATCCGCGAGAACCTGTTCTGGGCGAGCGTGTTCAACCTCGCCGGCCTGCCCGCCGCCGCCCTCGGCCTCCTCAACCCGATGATCGCCGGCGCGGCGATGGCCTTCTCCTCGCTTGCGGTGGCGCTCAACTCCATGCGCCTCGCGCGCTGGAAGCCGGGTAACGGGCGATGAAGCTCGCGCTCCCCAGGCTCGCGGTCCCGGGCTTCCTGCGCTTGCGCCGGTCGACCGTCGTCGCCGGCGCGCTCGCCTTCGTCCTGCTGGCGACGCTCCACGTCCTCGTGCCCAGGCGGGACGGCGGCGAGGACATCGCCCGCGTCTCGCTTCCGGACGAGGAGATCGAGATCGCCCTCGACGAGGAGAACGCCGCCGCGGAGGAGAGGCTCGCGGCCGCGCGCGGCGGCGGCCAGGGCGGCGCGAGCGGGGCGGATGCAGGGTCGGCGCCCGGTCCCGCGATCCGGGCCATCGACGCCGAATGGGAGAAGCGTTCCGTCCCCGTCGTGCTGCAGCCGGGCCGCGGATACGTCGCGATCGTCATCGACGACATGGGGCTCGACCGGCCCCGCGCGATGCGGGCGATCGGATTGCCGACGCCGCTTACGCTCTCGTTCCTTCCCTATGGCCGCGACGCGCCGGCGCTCGCGGTGCTGGCCCGGCAGCGCGGGCACGAGATCCTGCTCCACATGCCGATGCAGCCGATGGGTGGCGAGAGCCCGGGGCCGCACGCGCTGACCGTCGACCTCGCGGCGGTCGAGATCCGCGGCCGGGTCGGCGCGGCCCTCGATCGCTTCGGGGACGCGGTCGGCCTGAACAACCACATGGGAAGCCGCTTCACCGTCGACCGCAGGCTGATGGGGCCGCTGATGGAGGAACTGCGCTCGCGCGGGCTCGTCTTCGTGGATTCGAGGACCGCGGCCGAGAGCCAGGGCAGCCATGCGGCAGGCGAGGCGGGCGTGCCGGCCGCGATGCGCGACGTCTTCCTCGACAACGAGGCGACGACGGACGCGATCAATCGCCAGCTGCGCGAGCTCGAGCGCATCGCCCGGCGGCGTGGCCACGCCGTCGCGATCGGACATCCGCATGACGCGACCTTCGCCGCGCTGGCCGCGTGGCTGCCGGGCCTGCAGGACAGGGGATTGCAGGCCGTGCCGGTGACGACCATCATCCGCCGCAACCTGGAGCGTGGCCGCGCCGCTCGGTGACTGGCCGGGCTGTCCCCGCCGGAGAGGAGCAACCGCATGGCGATCGCCTATCGCGTCGATGGAATGACCTGCGACGGCTGCGCGCGCGCGGTGGAGCGCGCCGCCAAGGCGGCGGCGCCTGGCTGCGACGTCGTCGTCGATCGCGCCGCGGGGAGCGTCAGCATCGACGGGGAGGTCGCGGAGGCGACGCTGCGCGCGGCGATAGAGCGGGCCGGCTTCGGCTTTGCCGGGCCCGCCTGAGCCGCGGTCAGTTCTGGTAGAGCTTCTCGACGGCCGCGGGGTCGACGACCACCTTCAGCCGCTCGCGCAGCGCCTTCAGGTATTGCTGGCCGAGTTCCGCCGCGATCGCCTGGGAGAGGCCGTCGGACAGGCGCTGGAGCTGGGGCTGCGCCTGCGCCGGGTCGGCTGCGATCACCTCCTCGAGGCGCACGACGAAGTAGCCCTCGCCCGTGGCCGCGGTGCCGACCTCGCCCGGCCTGAGCTGGAACAGCCGCGCGGCGAGGGCGGATGGCTGGCGCTGCTGCGCGCCCTCGACCCTGCCGTCGCGATGCATGGCCGGCGTCTGCGCCGGCTGGCCCTCGACCGAGGCGGCGACGGCGCCGATCCCCTTGCCGCCGCGGATCTCGGCGGCCAGTTGCTCGGCGCGCGCCCGCGCCGCTTGGTCGCGCCGGCCGGCGGTCCAGATCGCCGCCACGTCGTCGCGCACGCTGGCCAGCGGGCGCCTCTCGCTGGGGGTGAGCGCATCGACGCGAACGAAGAAAAAAGCGCCTGAGCGCGTCTCGACCAGCTGCGAATCGCGGCCGATGATCGCCTCGCCGAAGGCGCGAAGCGCCTCGGGTGCGGCGGCGAAGGCGGGGATCGGCAGGCCGCGGCGGTCGCGACCCATCGGGTCGGCGGCCTCGACGGGCACGACGGGAACGCCGGCGGCGGCCGCGGCATCCTGCAGCGGCTTGCCCTCGTTGACGCCTTCCTCGACCTTCGTCGCGATGCGGTACGCGACCTCGGCCGCGGCCCGGCGCACGATCTCGTCGGCGAGGGCGCCGCGCAGGTCCTCGAAGGAAGGATCGACGCCCGGCTCGATCGCCGTCGCCCTGCCGAGGAAGACGCCGAGCGGCGTCGGGATCGGGGCCGAGACCTCGTTCGCCGCGAGCGCGAAGACCGGGCGCGAGAGCTCGGCCGGCAGGCTCGACGCGGAGACCTTGCCGAAGGCGCGGACCTGCTCGGGCGTCTGTCCCGCCTTCGCGGCCACGTCGATGAAGTCGGCGCCGCCCTCGATCTCCCTGCGCGCGGCCGCGGCGGACGCCTCGTCGTCGAAGCGGACGATCTCGACGACGCGGCGCTCGGGCGTCGAGAACTCGCGGCGACGGGCGTCGAACTCGGCGCGGAGCTGCTGCTCGTCGACGGGTATGGAGGCGCGGATCTCCTCGAGGCCGATGCGCACGACGATGCCGCTGCGGAACTCGGGGTCGGTGAAGCGCTCCGCGTTGGCCTCGTATGCGGCCTGCAGGTCGGCGTCGGAGGGCGTGCCCGGATCGGGCATCGAGTCGACCGGCACGAAGATCGTCTCGCCTCGCCGCTTCTCCTCGCGGTGGCGGTAGAGCGCCTCGACCATGGCCGCGGGTGCGGGGAGGGAGGCGGACACGGCCTCGACCAGCGCGCTGCGCGCGGCATCGCCGCGCAGGAGGTCGACATAGCGCTGCTCGGTGAAGCCGTTCTCCTGCAGCAGGCGGCGGAAGGCGTTGGCGTCGAAGCCCGCGGCGCCGCGGAAGTTCGGGTCCTCCTGGATGCGCTGGCGGACCACCGCGTCGCTGACGACGAGGGACATTCGCTCCGCGGCGCGGTCGAGCGTGCGCTGGTTCGCCACGCGCTCGACGCTCTGGCCGGCGACGCCGAACTGGCGCAGGACGTCGCGGTCGATCTCGCCGAGGCTGCGGCGCAGCCGGTCGAGGTCGCGCTGGAACTCCAGCCTGACCTGGTCGGCCGGCACGGGATCGCCGCCGATCGAGATCGCGGGCGCCTCGGCGCGCTGCAGGAACTTGTAGTCGCCGATGCCCCACACCGCGAAGGACAGCACGAGGAACAGGAACAGGACCTTGACGACGACGCCTGCCGACTTGTCGCGGATCTTCTGGAGCATCTGGAATGGCTTTCGTTCGAAGCCGGCGGACTATAGGGACGCGGTCGCGGAGCGGCAACCTCGGGAGAAGCGCGGGCCTTTGGCGCACGGAGCCTTCATGCTAGCGATTGCGGCGCCTGGCCGCGATGCCGGGCCCGACCAAGGCAGGACGAGGGCTATGGCATGTCGAGGACCAGGTACGTCATCGGCAACTGGAAGATGAACGGCACGCGGGTGGGCGCGCAGGCGCTCGCGCGCGCCGTCGCCGCGGCCGTGGCGGCGAGCGGCCGCGCCTCGCCGCGCGTGGTGCTCTGCCCGCCGGCGACGCTGCTGGCGATGGTGGCGGCGGAAACGGGCGAGGGACGCGTCGCGCTCGGCGGCCAGGATTGCCATGCGCGCCCGTCCGGCGCCTTCACCGGGGACGTCTCGGCCGAGATGCTGGCCGAGGCGGGTTGCCGATACGTCATCGTCGGCCATTCCGAGCGCCGGACGCTGCACTCGGAGGACGACGCGACGGTCCGCGCCAAGGCGGAGGCCGCGCATCGCGCCGGGCTCGTTGCGGTGGTCTGCGTCGGCGAAAGCCTCGCCGAGCGCGAGGCGGGGCGCACCTCCGAGGTGCTGGCGCGGCAGGTCGACCTCTCGGTCCCCGGCGGCTCGGGGGCAGGCGACACGCTGGTCGCCTACGAGCCCGTGTGGGCGATCGGCACGGGCAGGGTGGCCACGCCCGCGCAGGTCGCCGAGGCCCATGCCGGCATCAGGGCGCGCCTGGGCGCGAGGATCGCGGGGGGCGCCGGGATCTCGCTGCTCTATGGCGGATCGGTCAAGCCCGACAACGCCGCCGAGCTCCAGGCGCTGGCCGACGTCGATGGCGCGCTGGTCGGCGGTGCCAGCCTCGATGCCGCCCAGTTCCTCGCCATCGTCGCCGCGTCGCCGGGCTGAGCCGCCGCGGCAAGGGCTCGCGGGGCTGGATTCGCGCCGCCCGAGCGTCTAATTAGGCCGCACCACGAAGCAACGCCTCCAGGCCAAGCCCATGTTCCAGGTCCTCATCGTCGTCCACATCATGATCGCGATCGCCCTCGTCGGGGTGGTCCTGGTCCAGCGTAGCGAGGGCGGCGGGCTCGGCATCGGTTCTTCGGGCGGCATGGGCAGCTTCATGACGGCGCGCGGCACGACCAACCTGCTGACGCGCACCACCGGCATACTCGCCGCTGCCTTCATGGTCGTGAGCCTCGCGCTCGCCATCATCGCCGGCGCGGGGCGCGAGCGGCGCTCGATCGTCGACCAGATCCCCGCGGCGCCCGCGCAGCCCAGCACGCCGGCCCCGCCGACCCGCTGACGCCGTCCCAGCGGCCGCGAGTCGCGGCGCGCCGTCAATACAAAGATTCGACTTCGCAGCCCCAGCCGAGGCTTGGGTTGGCGCATCCTCTCGGCTAGGTAGGGCCTCCATGACGCGGTTCATATTCATAACCGGCGGCGTGGTCTCCTCGCTCGGCAAGGGCCTTGCCTCGGCGGCGCTCGGCGCGCTGCTCCAGGCGCGCGGCTTCAAGGTCCGCCTGCGCAAGCTCGACCCCTACCTGAACGTCGATCCCGGGACGATGTCGCCCTACCAGCACGGCGAGGTCTACGTCACCGACGACGGCGCCGAGACCGACCTCGACCTCGGCCACTACGAGCGGTTCACCGGCGTGGCTACGCGCCAGAGCGACAACATCACCACCGGGCGTATCTACTCGAACGTGATCGCGAAGGAGCGCCGCGGCGACTATCTTGGCGCGACCGTGCAGGTGATCCCCCACGTCACCGACGCGATCAAGGAGTTCGTCGTCTCCGACCTCGACGACGCGGACTTCCTGCTCTGCGAGGTCGGCGGCACGGTCGGCGACATCGAGAGCCTTCCCTTCCTCGAGGCGATCCGCCAGCTCGGCAACGAACTCGGCCGCGAGCGCGCGCTATTCGTCCACCTGACGCTGCTGCCGTGGATCCCGTCGGCGGGCGAGCTCAAGACGAAGCCAACGCAGCACTCGGTCCAGGAGCTGCAGTCGGTGGGCATCCAGCCCTCGATCCTGCTCTGCCGCAGCGACCGCGAGATGCCCGCCTCGGCGCGCCGGAAGATCGGGTTGTTCTGCAACATCCGCGAGGACGCGGTGATCCCCGCGCTCGACGCCTCGACGATCTACGAGGTGCCGCTGCAGTACCACGAGGCTGGCTTCGACCGCGAGGTGCTGCGCCATTTCGACATGAAGGCTCAGCTCGCCACCGCGCCCAACCTCGGCCGCTGGCGCGAGATCGTCCGCCGCATCAGGTCGCCCGAGGGCGAGGTGCAGATCGCGGTGGTCGGCAAGTACACGAACCTCCTCGACGCCTACAAGTCGCTGGCCGAGGCGCTCGCCCATGGCGGCATCGCCAACAACGTGCGCGTCCGCCTCAACTGGCTCGACAGCGAGCAGTTCGAGAGCGGCGCGCCGGGATGCTTCGACGCGCTGGACGGCGCGCACGGCATCCTCGTGCCCGGAGGCTTCGGCGAGCGCGGCGCGGAGGGCAAGATCGCCGCGGTGCGCTACGCGCGCGAGCGCCAGGTGCCCTATTTCGGCATCTGCTTCGGCATGCAGATGGCGGTGATCGAGGCGGCGCGCTCGCTCTGCGGAATCGCCGGCGCCAACTCCTCCGAGTTCGGCCCCGCCAGCGAGCCCGTGGTCGGCCTGCTCACGGAGTGGGTGCGCGGCAACAGCGTGGAGAAGCGCGGCGCCGACGACAACAAGGGCGGCACGATGCGCCTCGGCGCCTATGACTGCCTGCTCAAGGCTGGCAGCCGCGTGCGCGGGATCTACGGCGCCGACGCGATCCGCGAGCGCCATCGCCATCGCTTCGAGGTGAACATCAACTACAAGCCGCGGCTCGAGGCGGCGGGCCTGAGCTTCTCCGGCATGTCGCCCGACGGCGAGCTGCCGGAGATCGTCGAGGTCCCCGGCCATCCCTGGTTCGTAGGCGTGCAGTTCCACCCCGAGCTCAAGTCGAAGCCCTTCGACCCGCACCCGCTGTTCACCTCGTTCATCCGGGCTGCGGTCGAGCAGAGCCGGCTGGTCTGACGGCGATGGCGCAATCGACCCGGCCACGCCTCGTCGAGATCGGCGGCCTTGCGCTCGCCAACGACCGGCCGTTCGTGCTGATCGCGGGGCCCTGCCAGCTGGAGAGCCGCGACCACGCGCTGGAGACCAGCGCCGC
This sequence comes from Alphaproteobacteria bacterium, assembly GCA_016869915.1. GTDB lineage: Bacteria > Pseudomonadota > Alphaproteobacteria > CACIAM-22H2 > CACIAM-22H2 > CAIOSQ01. Next base: position 947 of record VGDA01000068.1, on the reverse strand, counting down.
GCTGGCCGAGATGACGTCGAGGCTCGGCATCGGGCTCGTCTACAAGACCAGCTTCGACAAGGCGAATCGCACCTCCGCCAGCGCCGCGCGCGGGCTCGGCCTCGAGCGCTCGCTGCCGATCTTCGCGGAGATCCGCGAGCGCCATGGCTGCCCCGTCCTGACCGACGTGCACGACGCCGCGCAATGCGCCGAGGTCGCGCAGGCGGTGGACGTGCTGCAGATCCCCGCCTTCCTGTGCCGCCAGACCGACCTGCTGGTCGCCGCGGCGCGCACGGGCAGGGCGGTGAACGTCAAGAAGGGGCAGTTCCTCGCCCCCTGGGACATGCGGAACGTGGCGGCGAAGATCGCCGATGCCGGCAACGAGCGCATCCTGCTGACCGAGCGCGGCGTGTCGTTCGGCTACAACACCCTCGTCAACGACATGCGCGCGCTGCCGATCATGGCGGAGACCGGCTACCCGGTCGTGATCGACGCGACCCATTCGGTGCAGCAGCCGGGCGGCAAGGGCACGTCCTCCGGCGGCCAGCGCGAGTTCGTGCCGGCGATCGCGCGCGCCGCGGTCGCGCTCGGCGTGGCCGCGGTGTTCATGGAGACCCACCAGGACCCGGACGCCGCGCCATCCGACGGCCCGAACATGGTGCGGTTGCGCGACATGCCGTCGCTGCTTGCGGAGCTGCAGGCCTTCGACCGGCTCGCCAAGGCGAACCCGCTGCGTCGCCTCGCCTGAACGCGATCCTGCCCCGGCCCGAAGCGCGTCAGCCGTGGCGCGCGGCGCGCAGGTGCAGCCGGACACCGGGCGCCATGGCCGCGAGGAGAGTTCGCGCCACGGCAGCATGGTCGACGAGCGCGTGCCCGGTGGCGACCAGCGTCGCGGCGACGATCTCGTCGCCTTCCAGCCCTTCCATCACGCGCCGCGACAGCGCCATGGCGAGCGGCGCGAGGCCGGG
>VGDA01000067.1 GCA_016869915.1 Alphaproteobacteria bacterium | reverse complement strand
CACGCGCGGCCAGGTGCAGCCGATCCCGATCGCCATAGTGCCCTTCGCGGGCTCCGCCTCCGGCGCGGCGGACGATGCCGCGATGGGCCGGCAGATCCGCGACATCGTCGCCTCCAACCTCGAGCGCAGCGGCCTGTTCCGGCCGATCGAGCAGTCGGCCTACATCCAGACCGCGGAGCAGCTGCGCGGCGCGCCGATGCCTCGCTTCGCCGACTGGCGGCAGATCAACGCGCAGGCGCTCGTGCATGGCGCGGTGCAGTCGCAGGGAGACGGCAGGCTGCGCGTCGAGTTCAGGCTCTGGGACGTCTTCGGCGAAGGACAGCTCGAGGGGCAGGTCTACACCGCGCAGGCCGCGAGCTGGCGACGCATCGCGCACATCGTCTCCGACGCGGTGTACCGGAAGATCACGGGCGAGAACGGCTACTTCGACACGCGCATCGTCTACGTCTCGGAGACCGGGCCGCTGCAGCGGCGCGTGAAGCGCCTCGCGATCATGGACCAGGACGGCGCCAACCACCGGTTCCTGACGCCCGGGAACAACCTGGTGCTGACGCCCCGCTTCTCGCCCTCGGCGCAGGAGATCACCTACCTCAGCTACGTGGGCAACCGGCCGCGCGTCTACCTGATGAACATCGATACGTCGCGCATCGAGGTGGTCGGCGACTTCCCGGGCATGACATTCGCGCCGCGCTTCTCGCCCGACGGCAACGGCGTGATCATGTCGATGTCGCAGGACGGCGCGACGAGCATCCACGCGATGGACCTGCGCACCAAGCGCGCGCGCCGCCTGACGAGCTCGGGCGCCATCGACACCTCGCCCTCCTATTCCCCGGACGGCTCGGAGATCGCCTTCAACTCGGACCGCGGCGGCGCCGGCCAGCTCTACGTGATGGACGCCAATGGCGGGAACGTGCGCCGGATCAGCTTCGGCAGCGGCCGCTACTACACGCCGGTCTGGTCGCCGCGCGGCGACCTCCTCGCCTTCACCAAGCAGGAGGGCGGGGAGTTCCTGATCGGCGTGATGCGGCCGGACGGCTCGGGCGAGCGCCTGATCGACCGCGCCTTCCATGTCGAGGGCCCGACCTGGGCCCCGAACGGGCGCGTCCTCATGTATTTCTCCGAAGGTCGATCGGATGCCCGGGGCATGGGGCGGAACACGCGCCTCTACTCGATCGACCTCACGGGCTACAACAAGCGCGAGGTCGTGACCCCGACCGAGGCGTCGGATCCCGCATGGTCGCCCTTGAATCCATGATGGAAATTCAACATATTGCTGCCCGTTTCGAGCGTGCCGGCCTTCACGCAGCCTCCTGGGCCCTGTTTCGGGGACGGCGTCATGCCGCCCTTGCAGGGCTCGGGCCACAGAGACCGGTTGATCGGACCGCGGCGAGGTGGTTGAACCCCCCTTACGCCGCGTAACCGCGACACAGATTCGGAAACTGACCGGAAGGAGTCCCCACCGATGCGTATGAAGGTTCTCACTGCTTTTGCCGCCCTCTCCCTGCTCGCCGCGTGCAGCACGCCGGAGCAGACGGCCTCGAACCAGGCCGGCTCGGGCGCGCAGCGCGCCCAGACCCTGCAGGAGCAGCTGGTCGCCATCGGCGACCGCGTGTTCTTCGACTACGACAAGTCGGACCTGAAGCCCGAGGCGCGTCGCCAGATCGAGCGCTGGGCCGCCTTCCTCAGGACCAATGCGAACGCGACGATCACGATCGAGGGCCATTGCGACGAGCGCGGCACGCGCGAGTACAACCTCGGCCTCGGCGAGCGTCGCGCCAACGCGGCGAAGAACTTCCTCGTGTCGCAGGGCATCGAGGCGCGCCGCGTCGCGACGATCAGCTACGGCAAGGAGCGCCCCGCCGTGAACGGCTCGAACGAGGCGGCGTGGTCGCAGAACCGTCGCGGCGTCGCGGTCGTGAACTGACGCGCCTTCCGCCGCCGGCCAGCCCGGCGCGGAACTGGAGCGCCCGTCCGCGGATGACCGCAGGCGGGCGTTTCCTTTTTCGGAGAGCCGGTTCGGTGAACTGGTCCGAGCGGAAGGCGTGGATTGCGCATCGGAGCGCGCCGCGCCTGACGGGGCCTGCCATTGTTTTGCCCGGCGCGCGGGCGATACTCGCGGCATCGCCAACCCGATTCGCGGATCCTGCACCATGACGCCCTCCTGGCTCGGCGCCGCCTTCCTCCTCGTTGCCGCGATCTTCCTGTCGCAGGCCGTCCCAGCGGCGGCCCAGTCCGACCTCCGCGAACTCGCCAACCGGATCGACAGGCTGCAGCGCGACATCGACGTCCTGCAGCGGACGGTTGCGACGCAGGGCACGGCCGCCGGAGGCGGCGCGGCGGCCGCCGGCGCAGCCGTGGCGAGGCCGGCCGAGGGCTTCGCCGGGCAGGTGGACCAGCGCTTCTCCCAGCTCGAGGGCCAGGGCCGCGAGCAGACCGGCAGGATCGAGGAGATCCAGCATCGGCTTCGCCAGCTCGAGGCCAAGATCGACAGGCTCGTCCAGGACGTCGAGTTCCGCTTCCAGCAGATCGAGAAGGCGGCTCCCGCTGGTGGCGCGCCGGCTGTGGCCGCCGGCGCGGCTGCCGGAGCCGCGGCCGCGCAGGCGCCGGCCGCGGCCGGCGCTCCCGGCTCAGCTGCCGGCGCCGCGGGCGGCGGCCAGAGGCTGGTGATCGTGCCGAGCGGGACGAGCGCGCAGGCCCTCCAGCAGCAGGCCGCCGTGCCGCGCGATCCCGTGCGCCTGCCGGCCGGGCCCCCAGAGGCGCAGTACGAGTTCGCCTATGGCCTGCTGCTCCAGGCGCAACGTGGGCAGTCCGATTTCGGGCCGGCGGAGGCAGCGATGAAGGCCTTCGTGGCGCAGAATCCCAACCACCGCCAGGCCGGCGCCGCCCAGTACTGGTATGGCGAGACGCTGTATGCGCGGCGCGACTGGAACAACGCGGCGATCGCCTTCGCCGAGGGCTTCAAGAAATACCCGTCCTCCGACAAGGCGCCGGAGAACCTGCTTCGCCTCGGCATGTCGCTCGGCCAGCTCAACCGCAAGCCCGAGGCCTGCAGCGCCCTTGCCGAGATCGGCAGGCGCCATCCCGACGCGCCCCAGGGCCTGCGCCAGAACGCCCAGCGCGAGCGCCAGAAGCTCGGCTGCTGACCACGCGCCATGGCCGTCGCAGGCGGGGACGACGTCGAGGCCCTGTTCGCGACCGCGATGGCGGCCGCCGCGCCCTTCGAGCCGCGGCCGCGCCTGGCCGTGGCGCTCTCCGGTGGCGCCGATTCGACCGCGCTCCTCCTGCTCGCCGAACGCTGGGCGCGCGCGCGCCGGGGCGATGTCCTCGCGCTCGTCGTCGACCATGGATTGCGGCCTGGATCGGCCGGCGAGGCCGATGGCGTCGCCCGCGCCTGCGCGGCGCGCGGCATCGCCCATCGCGTCCTGCGCTGGGACGGGCCGAAGCCGGCCCGGCGCATCCAGGAGCGCGCCCGCGCGGCGCGCTACGCCCTCCTGGAGGACACCTGCGCCGAGCAGGGCATCCTCCACCTGCTGGTCGGGCACCATGCCGGCGACCAGGAAGAGACGATCGCCATGCGCCGCGCGCGACGCAGCGGCGAGGCCGGGCTCGCCGGCATGGCGCTCGACACGCCGCGCGAGCAGCTCCGCATACTGCGCCCGCTCCTGGCCGCGGCGCCGGGCGACCTGCGCGCCTGGCTCCTCGGCCTCGATGCGTCGTGGATCGAGGACCCGAGCAACCGCGATACGCGGTTCCTGCGTGCGCGCATGCGGCTGCGCGGCGAAGGCCTGTCCGCGCGCCCGCGCGACGACGCGCCCAGGGCCTTCGCGGAGGCGAGGCTTTCCGCGTGGCTGGGCCGTCACGCGACCGTCCACCCCGAAGGCTGGGTCGAGCTCGAGCGCGGCGCCTTCGAGGCCGTCGAGGCGCCGATCGCCCGCGCGGCGCTCCGCGGCGCGGCCATGGCCGTGTCCGGCGCGGTCCATCCACCGCGTGGCGAAGCCCTCGGCCTCGCTACCGCCTGGGCGCGATCGGCGGGCCTCGCGGCCGGGCGCCGCTGCTTCGCGGGCTGCCTGCTGGTTCGCACGGCTCACGCGATCGCGGTGCTCCGCGACCCGGCCATGCCGCGCATCGACGGGCTTGCGGCGGGGCAGGGGGACCTCCTGTGGGACCGGCGCTTCCGCATGCGCCTCGCCGACGGGGCCCGCGAGGGCGACGCGATCGTCCCGCTGGGGCGCCTGCCCGCGCGCGCGCCGATGCACGGGAGCGGGCCTGCCGCGATGGCCGCGAAGGTTCTTCCGGCGCTTCAGAGCCTTGACGGGTCATGGCGCGTGCCCCACCTCTTGTGTGGACGTGGTTCCGTCGCGCTTGTTAGCGTCCGGCAGATCGACGTCGCCTTCCGTCCAGCCCGCAAGCTTGCGGGCGGCGCGTTTGCCGGACTTCCGGCTGCCGGGCCCAGTGCAACCCAAGCGTCGCGCCGGCCTTCCCCAGGGAAGCGGCGGCGACGATCGCCGGAGAAAGAGCCTCATCCGTGAACAACATCGGCAAGAACCTGACCCTCTGGGTCATCGTGATCGTCCTGCTGGTGGCGCTCTACAGCGTCTTCCAGGGCAACTCGCCGCGCGGCGCGGCGCAGCCGATCGCCTACTCGGACTTCATCGCGGAGGTCGACCGCAGCAATGTCGGCTCCGTGAAGATCAAGGGCCCGAGCATCTCCGGCATGCTGAAGGACGGCCGGACCTTCGTGACCTACGCCCCGTCCGACCCGGCTCTGGTCGATCGCCTGCGCGACAAGAACGTGCGCATCGAGGCCGGCCCGGAGCAGGAGCCGACCAACATCTTCATCTCGTCGATCATCTCCTGGCTGCCCTTCCTCGTCGTCCTCGGCCTCTGGATCTTCTTCATGCGCCAGATGCAGTCCGGCGGCAGGGGCGCGATGGGCTTCGGCAAGTCGCGCGCCAAGCTGCTGACCGAGAAGGTCGGCCGCGTCACCTTCGAGGACGTCGCGGGCATCGACGAGGCGAAGCAGGAGCTCGAGGAGATCGTCGAGTTCCTCCGCGACCCGCAGAAGTTCCAGCGCCTCGGCGGCAAGATCCCCAAGGGCGTGCTGCTCGTCGGCCCGCCGGGCACCGGCAAGACCCTGCTCGCGCGCTCGATCGCGGGCGAGGCGAACGTGCCCTTCTTCACCATCTCGGGCTCCGACTTCGTTGAGATGTTCGTCGGCGTCGGCGCGAGCCGCGTGCGCGACATGTTCGAGCAGGGCAAGAAGAACGCGCCCTGCATCATCTTCATCGACGAGATCGACGCGGTCGGCCGCCATCGCGGCGCCGGGCTCGGCGGCGGCAACGACGAGCGCGAGCAGACGCTCAACCAGATGCTGGTCGAGATGGATGGCTTCGAGTCCAACGAGGGTGTCATCATCATCGCGGCGACGAATCGCCCGGACGTGCTCGATCCCGCGCTGCTGCGCCCCGGCCGCTTCGACCGCCAGGTCGTCGTGCCGAACCCGGATGTCGGCGGCCGCGAGAAGATCCTGAAGGTGCACATGCGCAAGGTGCCGCTGGCGCCGGACGTCGACGCCAAGGTGATCGCGCGCGGCACGCCAGGCTTCTCCGGCGCCGACCTCGCCAACCTCGTCAACGAGGGGGCGCTGCTCGCGGCGCGGCGTGGCAAGCGCTTCGTGACGATGAGCGAGCTCGAGGACGCCAAGGACAAGGTCATGATGGGCACCGAGCGGCGCTCCATGGCCATGACCGAGGACGAGAAGAAGCTCACCGCCTACCACGAGGCCGGCCACGCCCTCGTCGCGCTCTCCGTGCCGAAGACCGACCCGGTCCACAAGGTCACGATCATCCCGCGCGGCCGCGCGCTGGGCCTGACGATGCAGCTGCCCGAGCGCGACAAGTACGGCATGAGCATGATCGAGATGCAGTCGCGCCTCGCCATCCTCTTCGGCGGCCGCGTCGCCGAGGAGATGATCTTCGGTCCGGAGAACGTCACGACGGGCGCCGGCGGCGACATCCAGCAGGCGACCGCGCTCGCGCGGCGCATGGTCACCGAATTCGGGATGAGCGAGAAGCTCGGTCGCGTGCGCTACAACGCGAACGAGCAGGAGGTCTTCCTCGGCCACTCGGTGACGCAGCAGCAGAACATCTCCGAGACCACCGCAGACCTGATCGACAGCGAGGTCAGGCGACTGATCGAGGAGGGCGAGACCTCCGCCCGCAGGATCCTCGGCGAGCGCACCGCCGACCTGCACGCGATCGCTAGGGGCCTGCTCGAGTTCGAGAGCCTGAGCGGCGACGAGATCGGCCAGATCCTCCGCGGCGAGGCGATCCTGCGTCCGGACGACGACGAGCCGCCGCGCTCGACGGGCCGCCGCAGCTCGGTGCCGAGCTCGGGCGCGCGTCCCGAGGGCGGCGGGCTCCGGCCCGAGCCCCAGCCGGGCGCGTGAACCGGACGGAGCCGCCGGCGCCCTTCGGGTTCGTGCCGGGGCGCCGGCCTCTCCTGATGGGGGTGGTGAACGTCACTCCCGACAGCTTCTCCGATGGCGGCCTCTTCGCCGCCGCCGCCGCCGCCATCGCGCATGGACGCCGCCTCGCCGAGGAGGGTGCAGACATCCTCGACATAGGTGGCGAGTCCACCAGGCCAGGCTCGGAGCCCGTCCGCGAGGCCGAGGAACTCCGGCGCGTCCTTCCCGTCGTCGAGGCGCTTGCGGCCGATGGCCATGTCGTGTCGATCGACACGCGGCGCGCCGGCGTCCTGCGCGCCGCGCTCTCGGCCGGGGCGCGGATCGCCAACGACGTCACCGCCCTCGTGGGCGATCCCGAGAGCCTTCCGGTCGCGGCCGAGGCGGGTGCGGCGGTCGTGCTCATGCACATGCAGGGCGATCCGCGCACCATGCAGAACGACCCGCGCTACGGCGACGTGGTGGCCGAGGTCGGCGCATTCCTCGCGGCGCGGGTCGAGGCCTGCGTCGCCGCTGGCATCCCGCGCGCGCGGATCTGCATCGACCCGGGCATCGGCTTCGGCAAGACGGTGGAGCACAACCTCGCGCTGCTGCTCGGGCTCGCCGCGCTGCGGGCGGAGGGCTGCGCGCTGCTGGTCGGGGCGAGCCGCAAGGGCTTCATAGGAAGGCTGTCCCGCGGCGAGGACACGTCGCGCCGCCTGCCTGGCTCGCTCGCGGTGGCGCTGCACGCCGCCGCCGCCGGGGCCGACATCCTGCGCGTCCACGATGTCGCGGAGACCCGCCAGGCCCTCGAGATCTGGCGGGCGCTGCGGGCGGCGGGGTAGGCTCCGGCCATGCGCAGGATCTTCGGTACCGATGGCGTGCGCGGGCTCGCCAACGCGGAACCCATGACGCCAGAGACGATGCTCCGCCTCGCCCTCGCGGCGGGGCGGCGCTTCACGCGCGGCACCCATCGCCACCGCGTCGTCATCGGCAAGGACACGCGCCTCTCCGGCTACATGATCGAGCCCGCGCTCACGGCGGGCTTCATCGCCATGGGCATGGACGTCACGCTGCTGGGGCCCGTGCCGACGCCGGCAGTCGCGATGCTCGTGCGCAGCCTGCGCGCCGACCTGGGCGTCATGATCTCGGCCTCGCACAATCCCTACGCCGACAACGGCGTGAAGCTCTTCGGCCCGGATGGCTACAAGCTCTCCGACGGGATCGAGGCGGCGATCGAAGCTGGCATGGACGAGCCGCCAGCGCTCGCCGCAGCGGCTGAGCTCGGCCGGGCGCGCAGGCTCGACGACGCCGAGGGCCGGTACATCGAGTTCGTCAAGGCGACCTTCCCCAAGGGACTGCGCCTCGAGGGCCTCAAGATCGTCGTCGATTGCGCCAACGGCGCCGCCTACAAGGTCGCGCCCGCCGTGCTCTGGGAACTCGGCGCCGAGGTCGTGCCGATCGCGCGCGACCCGAACGGCTTCAACATCAACGAGAAATGCGGCGCCACCCATCCCGACACGATGCAGGCCGCGGTCGCCGCGCATGGCGCGCATCTCGGCATCGCGCTCGATGGCGACGCCGATCGCCTGATCATGGCGGACGAGAGGGGGCGCGTCGTCGACGGCGACCAGCTCATGGCCCTCATCGCGGGAGGCTTCGCGCGCGACGGCCGCCTCGCCGGCGGCGGGCTCGTGGCCACGATCATGTCCAATCTCGGCCTCGAGCGCTTCGTCGAGGCGCGCGGCCTGTCGCTGTTCCGCACGAAGGTCGGCGACCGCTACGTCATCGAGCGCATGAAGGCCGATGGCATCAATGTCGGCGGGGAGCAGTCCGGGCACATCATCCTCTCCGACTACGCGACGACCGGCGACGGGCTGGTGGCGGCGCTGCAGGTCCTGGCCGAGCTCGTCCAGGCGCAGCGACCGATGTCCGAGGTGGCCCGGCTCTTCGAGCCGTACCCGCAGCTGCTTCGCAACGTGAGGTTCGAGCGCGGCACCGCGGACCCGCTCGGCCACGCCACCGGCCGGAACGCCATCGCCTCGGCGGAAAGCGCGCTCGGCCGCGACGGGCGCATCGTCATCCGCCCCTCCGGGACGGAGCCCGTCATCCGCGTGATGGCCGAGGGCTCCGACCCCGAGCTCGTGCGCCGCAGCGTCGACGGCATCTGCGAGGCGATCTCCGCGGCGACCTGACCGGGATGGCGCGCGCCAGCCCGATCCACCGGAAGGACAGCGCATGTACGTACCCCAGCACTTCGCGGGCGATCCCGCGGCGATCGAGGAGGTCGTGGCGACGCATGACTTCGCGCTGCTCGTGACGACCGGCCCCGGCGGGCCGGAGGCGACGCACCTGCCGCTGCTGCTCGACCGCTCGCGCGGCGAGCATGGCGTCCTGCTCGGGCATCTCGCGCGGGCGAACCCGCATGCCGAGGCGATCGACGGGCGCGAGGCGCTGGCGATCTTCTCGGGCCCGCACGCCTATGTAAGCCCGCGCTGGTATGCTGCGGCGCCGGCGGTGCCGACCTGGAACTACGTCGCCGTCCATGTGCATGGCCGCGCGCGCGTCCTGCGCGACAAGGAGCGGCTCGCCGAACTCGTCGACAGGCTCTCGCGCCGCTACGAGGGCGACACGCCATGGACGGTCGCGGGCCTGCCCGAGCGCTTCCTCGCCGGCATGGTCGATGGCATCGTCGGGCTGGAGATCGACGTCGCGCGCATCGAGGCGAAGTTCAAGCTGAGCCAGAACCGGTCGCCCGCGGACCGCAGGAACGTGATCGCGGAGCTCGAGCGCGGCGGCGCGCCGGGAGACGTCGCGCTCGCCGCGGCGATGCGCCGCTTCGCGCCACCTCCCGGGTGAAAGGACCCCCGCCATGCGCATCAGGCTCTTCCAGGTCGACGCCTTCGCGTCGCGCCGCTTCGCCGGCAACCCCGCCGCGGTCATGCCGCTCGACGCCTGGCTTCCGGACGCCACGCTCCAGGAGATCGCGGCGGAGAACAACCTCTCCGAGACGGCGTTCTTCGTGCTCGAGGGCGACGGGTGGCGTCTGCGCTGGTTCACGCCGGCGGTCGAGGTGAATCTCTGCGGCCACGCCACGCTCGCGACGGCGCTCGTGATGCGCGACCGCCTCGCGCTGTGGACGGGCAGCGTCGCCTTCGAGACGCGGAGCGGCAGGCTCGTCGTCTCCGAGGATGGCGAGCGCCTCGCCCTCGACTTCCCGTCCCAGGCCCCGAGCCCGCACCCGGCGCCGCCGGGCCTGGCGGCGGCGCTGGGAGGCGAGCCGCGCGAGGTGCTGCGCGAGATCGACCTCGTCTGCGTCTTCGAGGACGCGGCGCAGGTCCGCGCGCTGGAGCCTGACTTCAAGGCGCTGGCGCGCATCGACGTGCGCGGCGTCATCGCCACCGCGCCCGGCGACGGCACCTGCGGCTTCGTCTCGCGCTTCTTCGCGCCACGCGGTGGCATCGACGAGGACCCGGTGACCGGCTCCGCGCATTGCAAGCTGATCCCCTACTGGTCGCGCCGCCTCGGTCGCACGCGGCTCTTCGCGCGGCAGGTGTCGAAGCGCGGCGGCGAGCTCTGGTGCGAGGACCGTGGCGCGCGCGTCACCATCGCGGGGCAGGGGGTCATCTACCTCGAGGGCGCGGCGGAGATCTGAGCGCGGCGCGCGATCGCCGCAAGAAGCGGGTCGCGGCCGCGCCTGGGCTACGCCTAGTGTCCCTTCCCAAGGACAGCGGGAGCGCGCCATGCCGGGAGACTACGCGAGGATCGAGAAGGCCCTCGCATTCATCGTCGAGCATGCCGCGCGCCAGCCGGGCCTCGAGGAACTGGCGGCCGCCTGCGGCCTGTCGCCCTTCCACTTCCAGCGGATCTTCACGCGCTGGGTCGGGATCAGCCCGAAGAGGTTCCTGCAGCACGTGACGCTCGAGCGCGCCAAGGCGCGGCTTGCCGGCTCGGGGAGCGTCCTCGACGCGGCCTTCGCCGTCGGCCTGTCGGCGCCGAGCCGCCTCCATGACCTCTTCGTCGCGCACGAGGCGGTGACGCCCGGCGAGTTCAAGCTGCGCGGCGAGGGGCTCGAGATCGCGCATGGATGGGCGGATTCGCCCTTCGGCGACGCGCTGATCCTGACGACGCGGCGCGGCATATGCGGCCTCGCCTTCGAGCTCGAGGCCGGCCGCGAGGCGACGCTCGCGGACATGGTGCGCCGCTGGCCGCGCGCGCGCTTCGTCGAGGACGGCAAGGCGATGGCGGCGGTCGCGCGCCGCGTCTTCGCGCCGCGCGCGGGCGACAGGGTCGAGCTCGTGCTCCACGGCTCGCCCTTCCAGGTGAAGGTGTGGGAGGCGCTGCTGCGCATCCCGCCTGGCGCGCTCGCGTCATATGGGCGCGTGGCGCAGGCGGCGCTGGGCGCGCCGCGCGGCATGCGCGCGGTCGGCGCGGCGGTCGGCGCCAACCCGATCAGCTACCTCGTGCCCTGCCATCGCGTCGTGCGCGGGACGGGAGAGCTCAACCAGTACCACTGGGGGCGTGCGCGCAAGCTCGCGCTGATCGGCTGGGAGGCGGGGCGCGCGGAGGCCGCGGGCGACTAGGAAATTGCGTCGCCGCCGCGTTTCGGTTCTAGTCGGCGCCGACACAGCGGAGGTTTCCCATGGCGACGAACGCGTACAGGATCTCGGTCATCCCCGGCGACGGCATCGGCAAGGAAGTCGTGCCCGAGGGCATTCGCGTGCTGGACGTCGTCGCCGCGAAGTACGGGCTGAGCTTCGAGTACAGCCACCTCGATTGGAGCTGCGAGCAGTACAAGGCGACCGGTCGCATCATGCCGGCCGACGGGATCGACAGCCTGCGCGACTGCAACGCCATCTTCCTCGGCGCCGTCGGCTTCCCTGGCGTCCCGGACCACGTGTCGCTCTGGAGCATGCTGATCCCGATCCGCCGCGCCTTCCGCCAGTTCGCGAACGTGCGCCCGGTCCGGCTGCTCAAGGGCATCGACTGCCCGCTCAAGGACCGCGCCCCCGGCGACATCGACATGGTGATCGTGCGCGAGAAC
>VGDA01000066.1 GCA_016869915.1 Alphaproteobacteria bacterium | reverse complement strand
GGCAAGACGACGATGATCCGCTCCATCCTGGGCCTCGTGCCGCCGCGCGCCGGGACGATCGGCTTCGGCGGCGAGGAGATCGGCGGCTGGCCCTCGCATCGAATCGCGCGCGCCGGCATCGGCCTCGTGCCGGAAGGCCGCCAGGTCTTCCCGAACCTGACGGTCGAGGAGAACCTGGTGGCGACGGCGCGCCCTGGCGAATGGACGCTTGGGCGCGTGCACGCGCTCTTCCCGCGCCTCGCCGAGCGCGCGGGCAACATGGGCAACCAGCTCTCTGGCGGCGAGCAGCAGATGCTCGCGATCGGCCGCGCGCTGATGACGAACCCGCGGCTGCTCGTGCTCGACGAGGCCTGCGAGGGCCTCGCGCCGATCGTGCGCGCAGAGATCTGGCGCGTCCTCGCGGAGCTCAAGGCGACGGGCCTGTCGATCCTCGTCGTCGACAAGAACGTGAAGGCGCTGCTGCGCCTCGCGGACCGGCACGTGATCGTGGAGAAGGGCCGCGTGGTGTGGACCGGGAGCTCGGCCGCGCTCGCTGCGGACGAGGCGGCGCAGCACCGCCATCTCGGCGTCTGACGCCGTCCTTCGCCGCCGCTCAGCGCGCCGCCGCGCGAACCATGTCCGCGGCCTTCTCGCCGATCATGATGCAGGCGGCGTTGGTGTTCCCCGACACGACCGTCGGCATGACCGAGGCGTCGGCCACGCGCAAGGCTTCCACGCCGCGCACGCGCAGCGCGGGATCGACGACGGCGAGGGCGTCGCCGTCGGGGCCCATGCGGCAGGTGCTCGTGGGATGGAAGATCGTCGTGCCGTTGCGCCGCGCCACGGCGAGCAGCTCGTCGTCGCTCTCGTGCGCGAGGCCCGGGATCGTCTCCTCGGCGATGTAGCGGCGCATCGGCTCCTGCGCCGCGATCCGCCGCGCGACGCGCATGCCCGCGACGATCGTCTCCTGGTCGCCGCGCGTCGCGAGGTAGTTCGGCATGATCGCGGGATGCTCGCGCGGGTCGGGCGAGCGCAGCCGCACCCAACCACGGCTCTCGGGCCGCAGCTGGCAGATCGAGCTGGTGATGCCGGAATAGTCGTGGAACGTGCCCCCTGGCCTGTCCATCGACACCGGGAACATGTGGAACTGGATGTCGGGCGTCGCGAGCTCCGGCCGCGTGCGGCAGAAGACGCCGACCTGCCCGGCGCCGATCGTCATCGGGCCGGAGCGGCGGAACAGCCATTCCAGCGCGACGCCCAGCTTGCGCAGCGGGCTGCGCGCGATGTCGTTGAAGGTGATCGGCTCCGGGCAGCGATAGACGAAGCGGACCTGGAAATGGTCCTGCAGGCACTCGCCAACCCCCGGGCTCTCGACGAGCGTGGCGATTCCCCGGTCCTGGAGCAGCGCACCCGGGCCGATGCCCGAGAGCTGCAGCAGCTGCGGCGAGTTGATCGCGCCGCCGCACAGCACGACCTCGCGCCGCGCGCGGACGGTCCTCTCCTCCCCGCCGGCGAGATAGGCGACGCCCACCGCGCGGCGCCCTTCCAGCACGACGCGCGAGGCGAGCGCGGAGCTTCGCACCTCCAGGTTCGCGCGCCGGCGGGCGGGGCGCAGGTATTCGCGCGCGGTGCTCGCGCGCCAGCCGTCGCGCACCGTGAGCTGGAAATATCCCGCGCCCTCCTGGGTCGCGCCGTTGAAGTCGCGGTTGCGCGGGATGCCCGCGGCCTCGGCGGCGGCGATGAAGGCCTCGCAGATCGGGTGCTGGAGGCGCAGGTCGGATACGCCGAGCGGCCCGCCCTTGCCGTGAAAGCCATCCGCGCCGCGCTCCTGGTCCTCCGACTTCACGAAATAGGGAAGCACGTCCGCGAAGCTCCAGCCGGGATTGCCCATCTGGCGCCAGAGGTCGAAGTCCTCCGCCTGGCCGCGGATGTAGACGAGGCCGTTGATCGAGCTCGAGCCGCCGAGCACCTTGCCGCGCGGCCACACGATCGAGCGCCCGTCGATGCCGGGATCCGGCTCGGTGCGGAAGCCCCAGCTGAGGCTCGAATACATCGTGCGGAAATAGCCGACGGGCAGGTGGATCCACGGATTGCGGTCCTCGGGCCCCGCCTCGAGCAGCAGCACGCGATGCCGGGGATCCTCGCTCAGCCGCGCCGCGACGACGCAGCCCGCGGACCCGGCGCCCACCACGATGAAGTCGAATTCGTCCTGGCCGTCCATCATGCCTTCCCTGTCCCGCACGTGGCGTCGAGCGTGGCACAGCCCGGGCGCGGCGAGTAGTGCCACGCCGCCCCTTCCGGCATGATGCGACGCGGCGCACCGCCCATCCTTCCATCTGCAGGACAGACGCACATGAAGCTGCACGATTTCCGCGTCCTCACCTTCGACTGCTACGGGACGCTGATCGACTGGGAGAGCGGCATCCACGCCGCGCTCGGGCCGCTCCTCGCGCGCGGCGGGATCGTCCTCGGTCGCGACGAGGTGCTGGCGGAGTTCGCGCGGCACGAATCCGCGCAGGAGCACGAGACGCCGGGCATGGTCTATGCGCGGCTCCTCGCCGCGGTCCACCGGCGGCTCGCCGCCGCATGGGGCGTGCGCATGGAGGACGCGGACCACGAGCGCTTCGGCAACTCGGTGCCCGACTGGCCCGCATTCCCGGACTCGGCCGCCGCGCTGGGCTACCTCAAGAGGCACTACCGGCTCGTGATCCTCTCGAACGTCGATCGCGAGGGCTTCCGCGGCAGCAACCGCAGGCTCGGCGTCGAGTTCGACGCGATCTTCACGGCGCAGGACATCGGCTCCTACAAGCCCGACCTGCGCAACTTCCACTTCATGCTCGAGCGGCTCGGCGCGACGGGGATCGGCAAGGGCGACATCCTCCATACCGCGCAGAGCCTGTTCCACGACCACGCGCCGGCCAGGAAGGTCGGCCTCGCCACGGCGTGGATCGACCGGCGACACGCGGCCAGCGGCTGGGGGGCCACCATGCCGCCGCCCGAGGGCACGTCCTGGGATTTCCGCTTCGACAGCCTCGCCGCGATGGTGGAGGCGCACCGGGCCGAGGCCGCGGACGGCGCGCGCGGATGAGCGTCCTGCCTGCCGGCTGGCCCGTGCGCGGCGCGGTCGACCGGCCGGGTCGGCGCCGGGGGCAGCGAGGCTCCCGCGCCGACGCGAGCCGGTTCCCTTGCCCTCGGGCGGCGAAAGGCCAGATCATCGGGTGCCCGGCGAGTCGGGCGCCGTGGCCCCTTTTCGGCCGCGGCCCAGCCAACCAGGCGGAGATCAGCGCAATTCAGGCGCCCCGCCCCATCGAAAGGAGGTGATCCAGTGCGCAAGGGATTGTCATTCGTGGCCGGTGCACTGCTGGTCGTTTCGGCGTCGGTTCCGGCCTTCGCCGAAGGTGGGTGCGCATGGTCCACGAAGCAGATGTCGGTCGAGGCTCCGTCCTCGCCGCGCACCTCGACGGCCTCCACGGGCACGACCGCCCAGCCTTCGGGAGCGCAGACGGGCGGCTGAGCCGCCCGCGCCGCGATCTGCGGACATACTGCCTCACGGCGACCCGCCGGGCCCCTGGCCCGGCGGGTCTTTTCCTTTTCGGGGACCGCCTCAGAGCCGGCCGATGCTGCGCAGGTAGCGCTCGCGCGAGAAGACGTAGATGCCGCTGGAGATGACGACCGCGGCGCCAGCCAGCGTCCACAGGTCCGGCAGGTCGCCGAAGAGCAGCCAGCCCAGGAACGTGATCCAGGGCAGCTGCAGGTACATGTAGGGCGCCAGCGACGACGCCTCGGTGCGCCTGTAGGCGAGGATCAGGAACCAGTGCCCGATCGCGCCCATGACGCCGGTCAGCACCATCAGCGCCCAGTCGAGCGGCGTCGGCCAGGTCCATACCGCCGGCACGAAGAGCGTCGCCGCCGCCGCGCCGACCGTCGCGGTGTAGACGAAGGTGAGCTGCGGCGGGTCATGCGCCGAGATCGAGCGCGTGACGAGGTGGAACAGCGCGTTGCCCATCGCCTGCGCGAGGGCGAAGCCGGCCACCCAGGTGAACACGCCGCTGCCAGGCCGGATGATCGCCAGCACGCCGCACAGGCCGATCGCCACGGCGATCCAGCGCCGCGGCCCCACGCGCTCGCCGAGCAGCAGCGCCGCGAGCGCCGTGACGAGCAGCGGCGCGATGAAGCTGATCGCCTGCACCTCGGCGAGCTGCATGTGCTGGATGGCGACGAAGAACATGAAGTTCACGACCGCGAGCAGCGTCGCGCGCAGGAGCTGCAGGCCCGGTCGTCGCGAGGCGAGGCCTCCGGCGCGCCACAGCCGCATCGCGAGCGGCAGGACGATCACGAAGGCGAAGAAGAACCGGCCCCAGGTGACCTGGAGCGGATGGTAGGACTGCGTCAGGAGCTTCGCGGTCGCGTCGAGGACACCGAAGGACCAGGTACCGGCGAGGAAGAAGCCAAGTCCCGCCGCCAGCGAGGCCTGCTGGCCGCCGGGCGCGGCGGGGGCTGTTCCGGTCATGTCCTGGCCACGCGTCCGGTCTGGGGCGGATGGGCGGAGATTAACACCACTGCACCGCGACTGCGCCTATGCTGCCGCCATGGGCCGGGTTGCTTCCGGAGCATGGACATGAGCAAGGCAGGGCATCTGGCCGTCTCGCGGTTCGGGATGGGCCCGGGGCCGGGCGAGGTCGCGGCCGCCGCGCGCGACCCGCGCACCTGGGCGCTGGCGCAGCTCTCCGCGCCCGCCTCTCCCTCCGCGCGCTTCGACGACCTGCCGACCGGCAAGGCGGCGGCGCGCAGCTTCACGCGCTTCGTGCGCGGGCCGCGCGGCGACGCCGATGCAAGGCTGCCCGAGAGCGCGCGCGCCCTCTACCTGCGCGAGGCCGTCGCGCGCACTGCGGCGCAGGTCGAAGGCGCGTCGCCTCTGGTCGAGCGCCTCGTGGCGTTCTGGTCCAACCACTTCACCGTGTCGATCCAGCGCATGGTCGTCCTGCCGCTGGCCGGCGCCTTCGAGCGCGAGGCGATCCGTCCGCATGTCCGCGGCTGCTTTCGCGACATGCTGCTCGCCGTGGCGCGGCACCCCGCCATGCTGCTCTACCTCGACCAGGCGCAGTCGGCAGGACCAGGGTCGATGGCCGCGCTCCGCCGTGGCCGCGGCATCAACGAGAACCTGGCGCGAGAGGTCCTCGAGTTGCACACGCTCGGCGTCGAGGGCGGCTATTCGCAGGACGACGTCGCGGCCTTCGCGCGAATCCTCACCGGCTGGTCGATCGCGCGCGAAGGCGAGCCCGACCCCGGGAGCTTCCTCTTCCGCGCGCGGGCGCACGAGCCGGGCGAGAAGGTGCTGCTCGGCCGGCGCATCGCCGAGGCCGGCGAGGACGAGGCGGTCGCGGCGCTCGACATGCTCGCGCGCCATCCCTCGACCGCGCGCAACGTGGCGACGCGCATGGCCGCACATTTCGTCGCGGACGATCCGCCGCCCGCCCTGGTCGGCGCGCTCGCGCGGACCTTCATGGAAAGCGACGGCGACCTCGCGGCCCTCGCGGCGACGCTGCTCCGCCACGAGGCGTCCTGGTCGTCCCCGCAGGCCAAGCTGAAGACGCCGAACGAGTTCGTGGTCTCGGCCCTGCGCGCGGCCGGCATCGTGCCCGAGGACCAGCGCATCGTCGGCGCGCTGCGCATCCTTGGCCAGATGCCCTTCGCGGCCCCCTCGCCCGCCGGCTGGCCCGACCGCGCCGAGCACTGGATCGGCCCGGAAGCGATCATGCGCCGCGCGACCTGGGCGATGGCGCTCGCCGCGCGCATCGCCGAGGCGCAGCGCCCGGAGGCGTTCATCGAACGCGCGCTGGGCGAGGCGACCGGCGCCGCGACGCGGCTCTGGATGCCGCGCGCGGCCTCCGCAAGCGACGCGATCGCGCTCATCCTCGCCTCGCCCGAGTTCCAGAGGAGATAGGAATGGCGCTCACCAGGCGCGCGGCCCTCGCCCTCGCCGCCGCCCAGGCGGCGACGCCCTTCGCCGCGCGCGTCGCGCTGGCGTCGGCGCCGACGCGCAACCGGCTGGTGCTCGTCGTGCTGCGCGGCGCGCTCGACGGGCTGGCCGCGGTGCCGCCGCTGTTCGAGCCCGGCCTCGGCGCGCTGCGCCCGGGCCTCGGCCCGGTCGCGCAGGATGGCGAGGACGGCGCACTGCTCCTCGATCGCGGCTTCGGGCTGCATCCATCGCTCCCTGCCCTGCACGCGATGTATCGTGCCGGCGAGGCGTCCTTCGTCCACGCCATCGCGACGCCCTATCGCGAGCGATCGCATTTCGACGCCCAGGACATCCTCGAGAGCGGGGCGACGCGCGCGCGCGCCGCCACGGATGGCTGGCTCAACCGCGCGATCGGGCTGATGCCGCGCCAGGGACCTCGGCTCGGCATCGCCGCGGGTACCAGCGTGCCGCTGGTCCTGCGCGGCGCCGTCCCGGTCGGCTCATGGGCGCCGCAGACCATGCCGGATCTCGGTCCGGACTTCCTCGCCCTGCTCGAGCAGGTCTATCGCGCGGACCTGCCCCTGGCCGCCGCGCTGGCCGAGGGGCGCCGGATCCACGAGACGACCGGCTCGGTGCTCGGGGACGACGCGCGCATGGCGCCAGGGACGCGGCCGGGGCCCGCGCTGCGGGCGATGGCGAGCGGCGTCGCGCGGTTGCTCGCGGAGGAAGGCGGGCCGCGCATCGCCAGCTTCGACCTCGCGGGATGGGACACGCATGCGGCGCAGGCGCAGAGGCTCCGGCAACTGCTTCGCGGGCTCGACGACCTGCTCGACGCGCTGCGCGAGGGACTGGGCGCGGAGTGGAAGCGCAGCGTCGTCGTCGTGGCCACGGAGTTCGGCAGGACGGTCCGCCGCAACGGCACGGGGGGGACGGACCACGGCACGGGATCGGTCGCGATGCTTGCCGGTGGCGCGGTCGCCGGCGGCCGGGTCCACGGGGACTGGCCTGGCCTCGCGCCGGACAAGCTCCTTCAGGGGCGCGACCTTGCGCCCGCCACCGACATGCGCGCCCTGTTCAAGGGCGTGCTCGCCGCGCACCTGGGCATCTCGCATGCGGGCCTCGAGCGAACGGTCTTCCCCGGCAGCGAGGGAATCCGCCCGCTCGACGGCCTGCTGCGCGCCTGAGCCTCAGACGTTGCTGTCGTAGCCGCCGTTCCCGATCATCGACAGGAACTCGCGGCGCGTGGACTCGTTGTTGCGGAAGGCGCCGAGCATGCGGCTCGTCACCATGCTGACGCCCGACTTGCGGATGCCGCGGGTCGTCATGCACTGGTGCGTGGCGCGCACCACCACGGCCACGCCGCGGGGGCGCAGCACGTCCTGGATCGCGTTGGCGATCTGCGACGTGAGCTTCTCCTGGATCTGCAGGCGCTTGGCGTAGAGCTCGATGACGCGCGCGATCTTGGAGATGCCGACGACGCGCTTGTTCGGCAGGTAGGCGCAATGCACCACGCCGATGATCGGCGCGACATGGTGCTCGCAGAAGGACTCGAAGCGGATGTCGCGCAGGACGACCATCTCGTCGTAGCCCTCGGTCTCCTCGAAGGTGCGCTCGAGGATCGAGACGGGATCCTCGTTGTAGCCCGCGAACCACTCCTCGTAGGCGCGCACGACGCGCTCCGGCGTGTCGAGCAGGCCCTCGCGGTCCGGGTCGTCGCCGGTCCAGCGCAGCAGGGTGCGGACCGCGGCCTCGGCCTCGGCGCGGGACGGGCGGACGAGGCGCGACACCTCTTCGCGGTCGTTTCTGGTCTGGGTCTGCTGGGCGAGGTCGAGCTGCATGTCCGGTCCTTCCGTTCGTTCCGTGTCTTTACGGATGGAGCGGAGGATCGGATCACACGCCTCGCCGGACTTCCTTCCGGGGGGAACGCCCCGCGCTTAGCTGCCGCGATAGGTCGCGTAGGACCACGGGCTCGCGAGCAGCGGCACGTGGTAGTGCGCCGCCGCGTCGGCGATCGCGAAGCGCAACACGATCTCGTCGAGGAAGGGAGGGTCGTTCAGGGCCATGCCATGGGCGCGGAAGTACGCGCCCGCGGCGAAGACCAGCTCGTAGCGCCCGACGCGCATCGCCTCGCCCTCGAGCAGGGGCGCGTCGGTCCGCCCGTT
The DNA here is from genome assembly GCA_016869915.1 of Alphaproteobacteria bacterium. Classification (GTDB taxonomy): domain Bacteria; phylum Pseudomonadota; class Alphaproteobacteria; order CACIAM-22H2; family CACIAM-22H2; genus CAIOSQ01. The sequence continues at coordinate 3,669 of VGDA01000066.1, read as the reverse complement.
GGCATTGGTGCGCCCGGACGCGACCTGGATGCGGGCCTCGCCCTCGAGCCGATGGAGGACGAAGGAGATATCCCCGCCGGGAACGCCGCGCGCGGTGTCGAGCACATGGGTGGTGAGGCGGCCTGCCATCGCTCAGCCCGCCCGCGCGACAAGGAACAGCGCGACCGCGCCCGCGATCGCGGCCGGCCAGATCCAGCGCCCTTCCTCCGTCCTGCCCTTGTCGTGGAGCAGGAACCAGTGGCGGACGATCGCGCCGATGACGATCAGCCCGGTCAGGATCGCCCAGGCATGGGCGCTGCCCCAGGTCGAGGAGAAGTTCTTCGACAGCATCATGAAGACGACGGGCAGCGTCAGGTAGGAGTTGTGCGTCGAGCGGATCTTGCCCTGCAGCCCGCGATCGGCGTTGGGCGCGCGGCCAGCCGTCACGGCCTCGACCATCGCGCGCTGGTTGGGGATGATGATCATCCAGACATTGGCGACCATCAGCGTGCCGATGAGCGCGCCGACATGGACGAAGGCCGCGTGGGGCTGCATGACGCGGCACAGGGCCCAGATCACGACCACGAGCGCGGCGAAGCCGATCGCCGCGGCGTGGAGCGGGCGCGTGCGCCCGAGCGCCGAACGGAAGAGCGCGTCGTAGAGCAGCCAGGACAGGCAGACGAGCGCGGCGAAGAAGGCCGTGGCGCCGGCGCCGCCGAGCGCGGCGAGGCGCGGCTCGAGGAAAACGTCGCCGCCCATCCCGTAGTGGAAGACGAGGAGCAGCAGGAGGGCGCCGGTGACGAAGGTCATCCCGGCCTCCCACTTGAACCAGTGGAGGCGCCGCGGCAGCGCGGGCGGGGCGACGCCGAACTTCTCGACGCGGTAGAAGCCGCCGCCATGCACCGACCAGGCCTCGCCGGCGACGCCCGCGCGCGGCGGGTCCGGCGGCTCGAGCGAGGCGTCGAGCCACATGAAGTAGAGGGACGACCCGATCCAGGCGATGCCGAACATCACGTGGGCCCAGCGGATCGCCAGGTTCAGCCATTCGTGGACGAGTGGATCCATCGCCTGCCCCCAGCCGTGACGGTAGGTTCCCGTCTTACGTCGCCCCCTGCGCGGCGTCCACAGGGGCCTCGAGCCGTGCCGCCTCGAGCGGCGCGAGGTCCGGCGGCACCCAGCCGCGGCGCGCCTCCACCGAGAGAAGGCCGGCCCGGCTCCAGAAGGCGAAGATCCCCTCCTTCGAGCCGAGGCGGCTGGCGACGAAGCGATCGACCAGGCCGGCGAGTCTCCCCTCTCCCGCATGCTCGAGGAAGCGGGCGGCGGCCCAGGCGTAGTAGCGCGTGACCGTCTCGTGGTAGCCGCGCGTGTCGCTGTTCGGCACGCCGACCGCCTCGTTGTAGGCGCGTATGCCGTCGCGCAGCAGGGCGAGCGCCGCCTCCTCGCCATGGCGCAGGACATGCCAGAGCCCGACCGCGAGATGCGACTGGTGGGTCCAGGCCTCGCGCGGCAGCGTGCGCGCGCGGAAGCGGGCGACGATGTCCTCGACGACGGCGTCCTCGGCGAGCGGCGGAAATGTCCTCGCCGGCGTCTCCATCGACATGCGGGTTCTCCTTCCGCGGCATGATGCCAGCATGCCGCGTCGATTGACACCGCGCGCCGCGGCCATACAGTCGCGAACGCGTCGCGCGGGCCCCAGGCCGCGACGCGGCGTTCGGGGAGCCGGGGCGGAGCCAGTCGATGAGCAGCGAGGAAGAGGGCGCGGGCCGGCACCGGCTCGTGCCGCTGATCGTCTCCTCCGCCCTGTTCATGCAGAACCTCGATTCGACGGTGCTGACCACGGCGCTGCCGACGATCGCGCGCGACTTCGGCAGCGACCCGCTGCACCTCAAGCTCGCGCTGACCTCGTACCTGATGGCGCTCGCGGTCTTCGTCCCTGCCTCGGGATGGATCGCCGACCGCTTCGGCGCGCGGCCGGTCTTCCAGGCCGCGCTGGGCGTCTTCGCGCTGGGCTCAGTCGGCTGCGCGCTGTCCTGGGACCTCGCGAGCCTCGTCGCCGCGCGCGTGCTCCAGGGCCTCGGCGGCGCGATGATGCTGCCGGTCGCGCGACTGCTGGTCCTGCGCAGCGTGCCGCGCGGCGAGATGGTCGCCGCCTTCGCGATGCTGAGCATGCCCGCGCTCGTGGCGCCGATCATGGGGCCCCCGGTCGGCGGCTTCCTCACCTCGTTCCTGTCCTGGCACTGGATCTTCTGGATCAACCTGCCGATCGCCGCGATCGGCGCGGCGCTTGCCGCGCGCCACGTGCCGCGCCTGCCGCCCGATGCGACGGCTGCGTTCGACGTCGTGGGCTTCCTCCTGGTGGGGCCCGGCCTCGCGCTGGTCCTGACGGGGATCACGCTGCTCGACATGGGCATGCTCGGCGGCGTCGCGCTCGGCGCGATCCTTGCCCTCGGCGCAACGATGCTCGTCCTCTACGTCGCCTGGGCGCGGCGCCACCCGGCTGCGCCGATCGACCTGCGCCTGCTGCGCATCCCGACCTTCCGCGCGGGGATCCTGGGCGGGCTCTTCTTCCGCGTCGGCGTGGGCGCGAGCCCGTTCCTCCTGCCGCTGCTGCTGCAGGAAGGCTTCGGGCGCAGCGCCTTCGAGGCCGGCCTCGTCACCTTCGGCGCCGGCGTCGGCGCGCTGGCGATGAAGCCGCTCGCGCCGCGCATCGTGCGCGGCTTCGGCTTCCGCCGCGTGCTGCTGGCCAATGCCGCGCTGTCGTCGCTGCTCGTGGCGCTGCCCGGCCTGTTCCGGCCGGACTGGGCGGCCTGGGCGCTCTTCGGCGCGCTGATGGCGGGCGGCTTCGCGCGCTCGCTGCAGTTCACGACGGTGAACGCGCTCCTCTACGCCGACGTGCCGCGCGAGGACCTGAGCCGCGCCACGACCTTCGGCTCGGTGATGCAGGAACTCGCCGGCACGTTCGGGGTCGCCACGGCCGCCCTCGCGCTGGCGGCGATGCAGGACCTGAGCGGGCGCGAGGGGCTCGACGCGCTCGACTTCCCCCTCGTCTTCGCCCTCGTCGGCGCGATCTCGCTGGCCTCGGCGCTGCCCTTCCTGCGCCTGCCCGCCGATGCCGGGCGCGACCTCGCCCGGCGCGGCGGCGGCTGATCAGCCGAGGCCCATCAGCTTCTCGATCGCGGAGAGCTGGATCATCGCCGCGTCGACCATCTCGGCCACCGGCACGGACTCGTTCGCGGCATGGCCCGCGACGCCCGAGCCAGGGCCGATGTTGATGATCTCGATCCCGTCATCGGCGAAGTAGCGGCCATCCGACACGCCGGTGGCGTGGAGGAAGCGCGCCGGTTTGCCGAGGCGCTCGCGGATCGCGGCGGAGAGTGCGGCGATCGCCATGCCGTCCGCGGAGCCCTTGAAGCCGTTCGTACCGGTCAGGAACTCGCAGCCCCAGGATCCCTTCGGTTCGCCTGCGCGGCGCAGCGTTTCCTCGAGCTCGCGATAGGCGGACTTCACGCGCTCGCTCGGCAGCAGGCGGCGGTCGATCTCGACCACGCAGGACGCCGGCACGACGTTCGTGTTGTGGCCGCCGCGGATCATCCCGACATTCATCGTCGAGCGCATCGCGCCGTCGACGCGCGCGGCGATCCTCGGCGCGAGGTCGCGGTCGATCGCCGCCAGCAGGCGCATCATGCGCGC
>VGDA01000065.1 GCA_016869915.1 Alphaproteobacteria bacterium | reverse complement strand
GCGCCGATCCCGGCGAAGACGAGCCCGAAGACGAGGCTCGCGAGCCAGCGGAATAACGATCCAGCGTGGTTTTCGTGCAGGTCGACCTCTACAAGCGTGACCAGGGGCGCTGGAGCGCGATCTGGCGAAGGCCTCTGTGGTCCAGAAAACTGCGCTGGATCATTATTTTTTCCTGGATCGTTATTTCCCGATCGTTATTTCCCTCGCTGCCGGCCCAGCGTCCCGGCGACAAACTTACAAGGCCTCGGCCGTGGTCTCACGGATGGGGTCCACCTCACCGCACCTCGGGCTCGCCGAAGCGCGCGCCCTCGCCGGCGACCGTGACGTCGCAGGCGAGTGCCAACTCGAAGGCACCGCCCAGGCAGTAGCCATGGACGGCGGCCACGGTCGGCTTCGGGCAGTCCCAGAAGCGCATGATGAAGTCGAAGTCGGCCTGCAGCACGGCGCGCCACGCATCAGCCCCCCTTCGTGCCGCGTGCCGCGCCCTCCTTGAGGTCGAAGCCGGCGGAGAAGGCGCGCCCCTCGCCTCGCACGACGATCGCGAGGATGCGCGGGTCGGCGACCAGGCCGGCCAGCGCATCCGAGCCCTCCACCATGAGCGCCGCCGAGATCGCGTTGAGCGCACGCGGCCTGTCGAGCACGAGGACGCCAATGCGCCCGTCCATCTCGACGCGGACGACCGACCCGCTCACGCGCGCGGCCTTTCCGACCTCGGGTCGTGCATGGGTCGCAGGCTGGCGCGCGCGGCGAAGCGCGTGCCGGCGACCTCGACCTCCCAGCGCGCGCCGAGCAGTTCCGCCTCCCCCTCGCCGGCCTCGACGGGCACGTAGCCGAGCCCGATCGCGCCGCCGAGATGGTGGCCGTAGGCGCCCGACGTGACGCGGCCGACGATCCGCCCGTCGCGCAGGATCGGCTCGTTGTGGAAGAGCAGCGGCTGCGGGTCGTCGAGCCGGAACTGCAGCATCCGGCGGCGAAGGCCCTGCGCGGCGCGCTCGAGCACCGCGGCGCGGCCGACGAAGTCGCCGAAGCGCCCCGCCTTCTTGCCCGTCTTCACCGCGAAGCCGAGCCCGGCTTCCAGCACGTGATCCTCGCAGCTGATGTCGTGGCCATGGTGGCGATAGGCCTTCTCGATGCGGCAGCTGTCGAGGACATGCATGCCGCAGGGCCGCATCCCCATCCCGTCGCCGCGCGCGGCGACCACGTCGAAGACGTGCCGCGCCATGTCCGATGGCACGTAGAGCTCCCAGCCCAACTCGCCCACGTAGGTGATGCGATGCGCGCGCGCCATCGCCATGCCGATCTCGATCGTGCGCGCCGTGCCGAAGGGGAAGGCCGCGTTCGAGAGGTCGGCATCCACGAGCGGCGCCAGCAGCTCGCGCGCGCGCGGCCCCATGACCGCGATGCACGCCTCGCCCGACGTGACGTCCGTGGCGACGCAGCGCGCGTCGGCCGGGATGTGCCGCCTGAGCCAGTCGAGGTCGCGCGGCACGGTCGCGGAGCCCGTGACGACGAGGAACTCGGCCTCCGAGAGCCGCGTCACCGTGAGGTCCGCCTCGATCCCGCCGCGGCCGTTCAGCCACTGCGTGTAGACGATCCGTCCCGGCTCGACCGCGACGTCGTTGGCGCAGACGCGCTGCAGGACCGCCTCGGCGTCCGGCCCCTCGACGCGGATCTTGCCGAAGGGCGAGAGGTCGAAGAGGCCGACGCCCTCGCGCACCGCGCGGTGCTCCTGCGCCGCGTGGCCGAACCAGTTCTGCCGCTTCCAGGAATAGCGGTATTCGGGCTTCTCGCCGCGCGCGGCCGCCTCCTTCGGCAGGAACCAGAAGGCGCGCTCCCAGCCGGCGCTCTCGCCGAAGCAGGCGCCGCGCGCCTCGAGCCGCTCGTGCAGCGGCGTGTGGCGCACGCCGCGCGCGCTCTCGTAGTGGCGGTGCGGGAAATGGTCGGCGTAGAGCAGGCCCAGCGTCTCGCCGACGCGGTTGAACAGGTAGGTGCGGTTGCCCTGGAACGGGAACATGCGCCTGATGTCAACGTCGCCGAGGTCGAAGGGCGGCTCGCCCGCCTCCATCCATTCCGACAGCGCCTTGCCCGCGCCGCCCGCCGACTGGATGCCGATCGAGTTGAAGCCCGCCGCGACGTAGAAGTTGCGCAGCTCCGGCGCCTCGCCGAGCAGGTAGCGGTCGTCGGGCGTGAAGCTCTCGGGGCCGTTGAAGAAGGTGCGGATGCCGGCCTTGGCCAGCAGGGGCACGCGCGCGGCGGCCTTCTCGAGCTCCGGCGCCACGTGGTCCCAGTCGTCGGGCAGCGTGATGAACTCGCTGTCCTCCGGGATGCCATGCGTCGCCCAGGGCTTCGCCTTCGGCTCGAAGAAGCCGACGAGGAGCTTGCCCGCGTCCTCCTTGTAGTAGGCGCATTCGTCGGGCACGCGCAGCACCGGCAGGTTGCGCGGGATGCCGGGATGCGCCTCCGTCACGACGTAGAAATGCTCGCAGGCATGGAGCGGCACGTTGACGCCCGCCATGCGGCCGATCTCGCGGCCCCACATGCCCGCGCAGTTGACGACGTAGTCCGCGGCGATCGGCCCGCGCGAGGTCGAGACGCCCGTCACGCGGCCGCGCTCGCGCGCGATGCCGGTCACCGCGACGTTCTCGAAGATGCGCACGCCGCGCTGGCGCGCGCCCTTGGCGAGCGCCAGCGCGATGTTCGCGGGATCGGCATGGCCATCGGTCGGCAGGAACACGCCGCCCCTGACGCCATGCATCTCCGCCAGCGGGTGGCGCGCGGCGCATTGCGCGGGCGTGAGCATCTGCGCCTCCAGCCCGAAGGTGCTGGCCATGGAGGCGCCGCGCGCGAATTCCTCGAGCCTGTGCTCGCTGAGCGCGAGGCCGAGCGAGCCGTTGCGGCGATAGCCGATCGCCACGCCCGTCTCCGCCTCGAGCCCGTCATAGAGCTCGGCCGAGTACTTCGCGAGCCTGGTCAGGTTCAGCGTCGCGCGCAGCTGGCCGATCAGCCCCGCCGCGTGCCAGGTCGTGCCCGAGGTCAGGCGCTTGCGCTCCAGCAGCACGACGTCCGTCCAGCCGAGCTTCGCCAGGTGGTAGGCGACCGAGCAGCCGACGGCGCCGCCGCCGATGACGACGGCGCGCGCCTTCGTGGGGAAATCCGTCATCCTTGGCTCCTGCCCTCCTGGTACGCCCCGGCCGCTGGCGCCGGGGCGGTCCCTCGGGGATCCCCGAGGGACTCGGCCATGGCGACGGCCGCGCGCGAGGATAGCGGATCACGGCTGCGCATGGCCGGGTTGCAAGCGGCCGGGTCGACAGGGGCGGCCGCGCGGACCTAGCCTCGCGCCATGGCCAACGACACATCGCCCCTCGCCGCCGCGACCGCGCCCGCCGCGGCGCCCCAGGCGCCCTCCGCGCATGGCGCGGCCTTCGCCGTCGTGTTCTCGCTGTCGGCATGCCACCTGCTGAACGACCTGATGCAGTCGATGCTGCCGGCGATCTATCCGGTGCTGAAGGAGACGCACGGGCTGGATTTCGGGCAGATCGGCCTGATCACCCTCGCCTTCCAGTGCACGGCCTCGCTGTTCCAGCCGGTCGTCGGCATGGTGACCGACCGCAGGCCGATGCCCTACTCGCTCGCCACCGGCATGGCCTCGACGCTGGTCGGCCTGCTGCTGCTCGCGCGCGCCGAGGACTACGCGACCATCCTCGTCGCGGCCTGCCTCGTCGGGCTCGGCTCCGCGGTCTTCCATCCCGAGGCCTCGCGCGTCGCGCGCCTGGCCTCCGGCGGGCGCCATGGCCTGGCGCAATCCCTGTTCCAGGTCGGCGGCAACGCGGGCTCGGCCATCGGGCCCCTGCTCGCCGCGCTCGTCGTCGTCCCCAACGGCCAGCGCAGCGTCGCGTGGTTCTCCGCCGCTGCCTTCCTCGGCATGACGGTGCTCGTTGGCGTCGGCAACTGGTACGCGCGCAACCGCCGCGCGCCCCGCGCGCAGGGCGCGCCGGTCGCGCGCCCGCTCTCGGTGCAGCTCGCCGAGCCGCGCGTCGCGCTGGCGCTCGCCGTGCTCGTGACGCTGATCTTCTCGAAGACCTTCTACTCGGCGAGCCTCAACTCCTACTACACGTTCTACCTGATGGGCCGCTTCGGCGCCGACGTGGAGACCGCGCAGTTCGCGCTCTTCGTCTTCCTCGCCTCGTCGCCGATCGGCGCGCTGCTGGGCGGCTGGCTCGGCGACCGCATCGGGCGCCTGCCGATCATCTGGGTGTCGATCCTCGGCGCCCTGCCCTTCTCGCTGGCGCTGCCGCATGTCGGCTTCGCGACGACGATCGTGCTGGCCTTCGTGATCGGCCTCGTCATGTCGTCGTCCTTCTCGGCGATCCTGGTCTACGCGCAGGACCTGCTGCCCGGCCGCGTCGGGCTCGTGGCCGGCGTGTTCTTCGGCTTCTCCTTCGGCCTCGGCGGCATCGGCGCGGCGGCGCTCGGCGAGCTCGCCGACCGCACGAGCCTCGACACGGTCTACGCGATCTGCGCCTTCCTGCCGGCGATCGGCCTGCTCACCGTCTTCCTGCCGCGGCAGGCCGGTCAGCGCTGAGCGGCGCGCAGCCAGGCGACGACGTCGCCCGCGCTGCGATCGGGCGGGAAGACCGGGTAGAAGACCTTCTCGATCCTGCCCTGCGACAGCACCATCGTCAGGCGCCTGAGCAGCCGCGTGCCGTCGGCCTCGAAGCAGGGCAGCCGCAGCGCGTCGGCGAGGCGGAACCCCGCATCCGACAGGATCGCGAAGGGCAGGTGCAGCCGCCCGACGACCTCCGCCTGCCAGGCCGTGTCCTGCGAGGACAAGCCGAAGAGCGAGGCGACGCCGAGCGCGCCCAGCTCGGCCGCGTGGTCGCGGAAGGCGCAGCTCTGCGGCGTGCAGCCGCGCGCGCCGGGGATCGCGTCCCAGCCATCGGGCAGCGGGATGCCCGGCCGCCCGGTCATCGGGTAGGCATAGACGACGACCAGCCCGGGCAGCGCCGAGAGGTCGACCATGCGCCCGTCCGTCGCCGCGAGCGCGACGGATGGCATGCGCATGCCCTGGAGATGCGCCGCCGCGCCGTCGTCCACGGGCACGGGCAGCTTGCTCCAGTCGACATCGAGGAGATTGGTCATGCGGGCCTCGCCGGGTTGGAAAGCATCTCCCTGTGGCATCCGGATTGGCTCCGGATAAGATCCAATTCCATGGAAAGAAAGAGAACCATCTTGCCCGACTGGTCGACGCTCATGCCCGTGCGCGCGGAGCCCGGGCCGCGCGGCGCGGCGCTCTACGCGGCGCTGCGACGGATGATCGAGGATGGCCGCGTCCCGCCGGGCGCCAAGCTGCCGCCCTCGCGCGTCCTCGCCGCGCAGGCCGGGATGGCGCGCAACGCGGTCGTCGCCGCCTTCGAGCGGCTCGCCGCGGAAGGCTATGTCGTCGCGCGCGTCGGCGCCGGCAGCTTCGTGGCGCCCGACGTCCCTCGCCTCGCGCCGCGCGCGCCGAGGCCGCTCCCCGCGCCCGTGCTCCTGCCGGCCCTGCCCGGCCGCCTCGGCAGCGCGATGGCGGACCCGCGCTCCTTCGACGTGCTGCGCAGGCTCCTCGCGCGGGACCTCGCGCGCCCCTCGGCGGCGCATCTCCACTACGGGGACCCGCGCGGCGCGCCGGCGCTGCGCGAGGCGATCGCCGGCTACCTGCGCAGCACGCGCGCCGTGCGGGTCCATCCCGACCAGGTGATGGTGACGAGCGGCGCGCAGCAGGCGATCGACATCGTCGTGCGCGCGGTGCTCGCGCCGGGCGACGCGGCATGGATCGAGGATCCCGCCTATCCGATGGCGGCGGCGCTGCTGCGCGGCGCGGGCCAGCGCATCGTCCCCGTGCGCGTCGACGCCGAGGGGCTGGACGTGGCCGCCGGGCGGAGGGCCGCGCCGCGCGCCCGCGCCGCCTATGCCACGCCCTCGCACCAGTTCCCGCTCGGCGTCGCGATGACCATGCGGCGGCGGCTCGAGCTGCTCGCCTGGGCGCGCGAGGCCGGCGCGTGGGTCATCGAGGACGACTACGACAGCGAGTTCCGCTACGCGGGCCCGCCGCTCGCCGCGCTGCAGGGGATCGACGACGCGGGGCGCGTCGTCTATGTCGGCACGTTCTCGAAGTCGCTCTTCCCCGGCCTGCGCGTCGGCTACGCCGTGCTGCCGGAGGCGATCCTCGGCAAGGCGATCGCGCTGCGCGAGCGCACCGACCGGCAGCCCTCGACGATCGCGGACGGGGCGCTCGCCGCATTCATCGCCGAGGGCCACCTGGCGGCGCATGTCCGGCGCGCCCGCAAGCGCGCGCGCGCGGCCCGCGACGCGCTGGTCGCCGGCCTCGCGCAGGGGCCGCTCGTCGCGCAGGCACCCAACCAGGGCCTGCATCTCGTCGCCTCGCTGCCCGGCTGGCTCGACGAGGCCCGCGCGATCGAGGTCGCCGCGCAGGCCGGGCTCTTCGCGCGCCCGCTCTCCGCGATGCATGTCGCGCGACGCGGGCGAACGGGGCTGGTGATAGGCTTCTCCGGCTTTCCGCCAGAGGCCTTCGCCAAGGCCGCGCGCGAGGCCTCCGCGCGGCTCGCGCGGCTCGCGCCCCGGCTGGCGCGGCGATGATCGCGCCCGGCCTTCCGGCTCGCGATTGCGAGTCGGCGAACCGCGGCGGCCTTTCGCCGCGGGATCGCGGACTATAGGATCGCCAGTCGCCGGGTCCCGTTGCCAGGCATCCACCAGGGCGACGCCGGAAAGGATCGTGACCCATGTGCGGCATCGTCGGCCTCTTCCTCAAGAACCCGGTGCTCCGGCCCGATCTCGGGCGGCACGTATCCGCGATGCTCGCCGGCATGACGGATCGCGGCCCCGACAGCGCCGGGATCGCCGTCTACCACCGCCCCGCGGGCGAGGGCGCCTGCAAGCTCACGCTCCACCATGCCGATCCCGCGCATGACTGGAGCGCGCTCGCCGGCGCGATCGCGCAGGCCTTCGGCTGCGAGGTCGACGCCGAGGTCCGCGCCAACCACGCGGTGCTGGTCGCCGATGCCGGCGAAGCCGCGCTGCGCGACTGGCTCGCCGCGGAGGCGCCAGACGTGCGCGTGATGGGCTACGGGCAGCTGATGGAGGTCTACAAGGAGATGGGGCTTCCGGCGGACGTGCTGCGCCGCCACGGGATCCCCGCGATGGCCGGCACCCACGCGATCGGCCATACCCGCATGGCGACCGAGAGCATCGTCACCACCGAGCACTCGCATCCCTTCACCGCGGCGGCGGACATGTGCCTCGTGCACAACGGCTCGCTGTCCAACCACAACCGGCTGCGCGCCTTCCTGCGCCGACGCGGCGAGCGCTTCGAGACCGACAACGACAGCGAGGTCGCGGCGCGCTACTTCGCCTGGCGCATGCGCGAGGGCGCGTCGCTCGAGGAAGCGATGGAAGCCGGGCTCAGGGACCTCGACGGCTTCTACACCTTCGCGATGGGCACGCGCGAAGGCTTCGCGGTGCTGCGCGACGGCATCGCGTGCAAGCCCGCCGTGCTCGCCGAGACCGACGACTGGGTGGCCATGGCCTCGGAGTATCGCGCCATCGCCGACCTTCCCGGCGTCGAGGACGCAACCATCTGGGAGCCCAGGCCCGCCGTCGTCTACACCTGGAAGCTGGACTGACCATGCAGACCGGCGCCCTCGCCGCCGAGGACGTGCGCGCCCTCAACGGCCGCCTGCACGCCCTGCCCGCCGACACCAACCAGCGCGCCTGGCGCGTGATCAACCCGCGCGGCGCGCATGCCGTGGCGGTCGGCCTGACCCAGGAGCTCGAGGTCGTGGTCGACGGCCATGTCGGCTATTACTGCGCCGGCATGAACGAGGCCGCGCATGTCGAGATCCGCGGCCATTGCGGCTGGGGCGTCGGCGAGAACATGATGAGCGGCATGGTGCGCGTCGCCGGCAACGCCTCGCAATCGGCCGGCGCCTCGGGCCATGGCGGGATGCTGGTGATCGAGGGCGATGCCGGGCATCGCTGCGGCATCTCGATGAAGGGCATCGACATCGTCGTCGGCGGCTCGATCGGCGCCTTCAGCGCCTTCATGGCGCAGGCCGGCAACCTCGTGGTCTGCGGCGACGCCGGCGAGAACCTGGGCGATTCGCTCTACGAGGCCGACATCTATGTGCGCGGCGCCGTGGCGTCGCTCGGCGCCGACTGCGTCGAGAAGGAGATGACCGCGGCGGACCGGGAGAAGGTCGCGGCGCTGCTGGCGCGCGCGGGCATCGCCGCCGACGCGGCGGCGTTCCGGCGCTACGGCTCGGCGCGCACGCTCTACAACTTCCATGTCGACCACGCCGATTCCTACTGAGGACCGGGCCATGACGATCGACCCTCGCAACGCCCGTCCGTCGGCCGCCTTCCCGCCCAACGTCATCGCCGAGATCCAGCGCGCCGCCGACCAGGGCATCTACGAGATCCGCGGCCTGGGCACCAAGCGCCGGCTGCCGAGCTTCGACGACCTGCTGCTGCTCGGCGCCTCGATCTCGCGCTACCCGCTCGAGGGCTATCGCGAGAAATGCGACACCGACGTGGTGCTCGGCACGCGCTTCGCGGCCAAGCCGCTTGAACTCAGGATCCCGATCACGATCGCCGGGATGAGCTTCGGCTCGCTCTCGGCCGCGGCGAAGGAATCGATCGGCCGCGCCTGCACGGCGGTCGGCACCAGCTCGACCACCGGCGACGGCGGCATGACCGAGGAGGAGCGCCGCGCCTCGAAGCTGCTGGTCTACCAGGTTCTGCCCTCGCGCTACGGCCTCAACCCGCGCGACCTGCGCCGCGCCGACGCGATCGAGGTCGTGATCGGCCAGGGCGCGAAGCCCGGCGGCGGCGGCATGCTGCTGGGCCAGAAGATCAGCCCGCGCGTCGCGAAGATGCGCACCCTGCCCGAGGGCATCGACCAGCGCTCGGCCTGCCGCCATCCCGACTGGACGGGGCCGGACGACCTCACGATCAAGATCCAGGAACTGCGCGAGATCACCGACTGGCAGAAGCCGATCTACGTCAAGGTCGGCGCCTCGCGGCCCTTCTTCGACACGCAGCTGGCGGTCAAGGCGGGCGCCGACGTCGTCGTCGTCGACGGCATGCAGGGCGGCACCGGCGCCACCCAGGACGTGTTCATCGAGCATGTCGGCATCCCGACGCTGCCGGCGCTGCGCCAGGCGGTCGACGCGCTGGTCGACCTCGACATGCATCGCAAGGTGCAGCTGGTCATCTCCGGCGGCATCCGCAGCGGCGCCGACGTCGCCAAGGCGCTGGCCATGGGCGCCGACGCGGTCTCGATCGGCAGCGCCGCGCTGATGGCGCTGGGCTGCAACAAGCCCGTGCATGTCGCGGACTACGAGGCGCTGGGCACCGCGCCCGGCCATTGCCACCATTGCCATACCGGGCGCTGCCCGGTCGGCGTGACGACCCAGGACCCGGTGCTCGAGAAGCGGCTCGATCCCGAGCAGGGCGCGCGCTGGCTGCGCAACTACCTGTCGGTGATGACGCTGGAGGCGCAGACGATCGCGCGCGCCTGCGGCAAGACGCATGTGCTCAACCTCGAGCCCGAGGACCTTGTCGCGACGACGATCGAGGCCGCGGCGATGGCGGGGGTCCCGCTCGCCGGCACGAGCTGGATCCCGGGCAGGGATCTGCGCTGAGGCGCGCGAACGCGCCCGGCGGGACGACGGACAGGAACGGAGGCTAGGCATGGCGACGGATCTGGCGAAGATCGCGAAGGAAAAGCGGATCAAGTATTTCCTGATCAGCTATGTCGACCTGTTCGGCGCGCTGCGCGCCAAGCTGGTGCCGGCGCGCGCGATCGGCGAGATGCAGCGCGCGGGCGCCGGTTTCGCGGGCTTCGCGACCTGGCTCGACATGAGCCCGGCGGACAGCGACATGTTCGCGGTCCCCGATCCCGACAGCCTGATCCAGCTGCCCTGGAAGCCCGAAGTCGGCTGGCTCGCCTCGGACATCGTGATGGACGGCAAGCCTGTCGCGCATGGCCCGCGCCACGTCCTCAAGCAGCAGGTCGCAGCGGCGGCCGCCAAGGGCCTGCGCATGAAGAGCGGGGTCGAGTGCGAATTCTTCCTCGTCACCCCGGACGGCAGCGCAGTCGCCGACGCGCAGGACACCCAGTCCAAGCCCTGCTACGACCAGGGCGCGCTGATGCGCCGCTACGACATCATCACCGAGATCTGCGACGCGATGATCGCGCTCGGCTGGGAGCCCTACCAGAACGACCACGAGGACGCGAACGGCCAGTTCGAGATGAACTGGACCTATGCCGACGCGCTGGTGACCGCCGACCGCCATGTCTTCTTCAAGTACATGGTCAAGGCGATCGCCGAGAAGCACGGGCTGCGCGCGACCTTCATGCCCAAGCCGTTCATCGACCTGACCGGCTCGGGCTGCCACGCGCATGTCTCGGTCTGGGACCGCGCCGGCAGGCGCAACCTCTTCCACGACCCGAAGGGCGAGCTGGGGCTCTCGCGCATGGCCTACGACTTCCTCGGTGGCGTGCTCGGCTCGGCCGAGGGGCTCTGCGCGCTCTTCAACCCGACGGTCAACAGCTACAAGCGCATCAACGCGCCGCGCACGACCTCGGGCGCGACCTGGTCGCCCAACGCCGTGACCTATGGCGGGAACAACCGCACGCACATGGTGCGCATCCCCGATGCGGGCCGCTTCGAGTTCCGGCTGATGGACGGCGCCGCGAACCCGTACCTGCTGCAGGCCGGGCTGATCGCTGCGGGCCTCGACGGCGTCGAGGCGAAGCGGGATCCCGGCCCGCGGCGCGACATCGACATGTACACCCAGGGCCACACGCTGGAGGGCGTGCGGCGCCTGCCCGGCAACCTGCTCGACGCGCTGCGCGCCTTCGCCTCCGACGACGCGCTGCGCGCGCGCCTGGGCGTGCCCTTCTGCGACAGCTACCTCAAGCTCAAGCACGAGGAGTGGAGCCGCTTCGGCCGCCACCTCACGCAGTGGGAGCGCGAGACGACGCTCGATTGCTGAGCGGGCCGCCGATCCCCCGCGCGAAGGCGCTTTCCCGCGAGGCGAGCAGCCCGCCGGAATGGGCGCGCTCGCGGCCATAGACGATCCACACGTCGTCTGGCGAGCCGATCTCCTCGTCGACGCGCAGCCGGCCAGAATGATCGTCGGCGTAGTCGCGATAGGCGAGCGCCGAATCGATGCGCCCTGCCAGCAGGTCCGCGAAGGCGAGCGGGATCGAGGCGTAGGGCCGCTTCTCCTGCCAGCGGCCGAGGTCCGCGTAGGACTCGGTCGCCGGCATCACGAGCCCGATCGAGCGCGGCGCCACCACGTCCGCGCGCGTGAGGATCGCAAGCGGCCTGCTGTCGGAGATGAAGCAGTCGATCGCGAAGACCTCGCGGAAATTGCCGCCCAGCGTCTCCGGCGCGTCCGGGTGGACCGCGCATTGCAGCACGAAGTCCACCTCGCCCGCCCCGAGCAGCGCGACCGCCTCGCGGAAGGAGGCGACGAGGCGAAGCCCCTGCGTCCCGGCGCCGTGGAACCCGAGATAGCGCCGCGCCACCAGATCGTGGTTCGTTCCCGCGGGGCCGAGCGTGGCCATGCGCACGACGCGCCCGCCCTCCTGCCGGTCTGCCTCGACATCCATGCCTCGAGTATCGGCCGGGCGGGCTCGCGGGGGAATGGCGGGCTGCCCGGGTCCCGGACCGCCGAGGCCCGGATCCCGGGGGCCTGGATCCGCGCCACGCGCCTG
>VGDA01000064.1 GCA_016869915.1 Alphaproteobacteria bacterium | reverse complement strand
CGTGCGGCAGAGGTCGGTGGCGTGCGGGCAGCGCGTGTTGAAGCGGCAGCCCGCGGGCGGGGCCATCGCGCTCGGCACGTCGCCGGTGAGCCGCGCGCGCGGCCGCCGCAGCCGCGGGTTCGGCACGGGGATCGAGGCGAGCAGGGCCTGCGTGTAGGGATGGCGCGGCGAGGCGTAGAGCGAGGCCTTGTCGGCCTGCTCGACGATCTTGCCGAGATACATCACCGCCACGCGGTCGGAGATGTGCTTCACCACCGCGAGGTCGTGGGCGATGAAGAGGTAGCTGAGCCTGAACTCCTCCTGCAGGTCCTGCAGCAGGTTGACGATCTGCGCCTGCACCGAGACGTCGAGGGCCGAGACGGCCTCGTCGCAGACGATGAAGCGCGGCTGCGGCGCGAGCGCGCGCGCGATGCCGATGCGCTGGCGCTGCCCGCCCGAGAACTCGTGCGGGTAGCGGATGACATGGTTCGGCGACAGCCCGACCGTCTCGAGCAGCTTGCGCGCGCGCCTGGCCATGTCCGGGCCCGGCCTGGCGCCCTGGACGTAGAGCGGCTCGAGGATGATCTCCTCGACCGTCATGCGCGGGTTGAGCGAGGAATACGGGTCCTGGAAGACGATCTGCATCCCCTTGCGCAGCTCGCGCATCTCGGCGGGCGTGCTGGAGAGGAAGTCGCGGCCCTCGATCTCGACCTTGCCGGAGGTCGGCTCGATCAGCCGCAGGACGAGGCGGCCCGTGGTGGACTTGCCGCAGCCGCTCTCGCCCACGAGGCCGAGCGTCTCGCCCTGGCCGACATGGAAGCTGACGTCGTCCACCGCGCGCACGCGCCCGACCTCGCGCTTCACGAAGAAGCCGTCGGTGACAGGGAAGTGCTTCGTGAGGTTCTCGACGCGCAGCAGCGGGACCTCGGGGGGCGCGCTCATGCCGAGGCTCCCTCGCGCGCGCGGATGCAGGCCGCGAAATGACCGGGCGCGATCTCCTGCGTCGCCGGGCGGCCGGACTCGCAGGCCTCCACGCGGCGGTCGCAGCGCGGCGCGAAGCGGCAGCCCGGCGGCAGCTCGTAGAGGCTCGGCAGCGTGCCGGGGATGGTGCGCAGGCGCGGCACCTCGCCGACGAGGTCCGGCGTGCTGGAGAGCAGCCCCGCCGTGTAGGGATGGGTCGGCGCGTCGAAGATCCGGCCCACGGGGCCTTCCTCGGCGATGCGCCCCGCGTACATGATCGCGACGCGGTCCGCGAACTCGGCGATCACGCCCATGTTGTGGGTGATGACGACGATCGCCATGCCCATCTCGCGCTGCAGGTCGCGCAGCAGGTCGAGGATCTGCGCCTGGATCGTGACGTCCAGCGCCGTGGTGGGCTCGTCGGCGAGCAGGAGCCTGGGCGAGCAGGACAGCGCCATCGCGATCATGACGCGTTGGCGCATGCCGCCGGAGAGCTGGTGCGGGAAGTCGTCGATGCGCCGCTGCGGGCTGGGGATGCCGACCTTCTCCAGCATCTCGATGCCGCGCGTGCGCGCGGCGGCGGCGCCGCGCGTGCGCGCGGCGGCGGCGCCGATGCGCTCGTGCACGCGGATCGTCTCGGTGATCTGGTCGCCGATCGAGAAGACCGGGTTCAGCGACGTCATCGGCTCCTGGAAGATCATGCCGATCGCCGATCCGCGCATCCGGCGCAGCTCGGACCTCGGGAGCTTCAGGAGGTCGCGGCCCTCGAACAGGATCTCGCCGCCGGCCACGCGCCCTGGCGGCTGCGGCAGCAGGCCCATGATCGAGAGCGCGGTGACGCTCTTGCCCGATCCGGACTCGCCGACGATGCCCAGCACCTCGCCGGGCGCGACGTCGAAGCTGACGTCGTCGACCGCGGTGACCTCGCCCTGCATCGTCCCGAAGACGGTGCGCAGGTTGCGGACGCTCAGGAGCGGTTGCGCCGCCATCAGCCCTGCTCGATCTTCAGGCGGGGGTCGAGCACGTCGCGCAGCCCGTCGCCCATGAGGTTGAGGCCGAGGACCGTGAGGGCGATCGCGCAGCCCGGCACGATGGTGAGCCAGGCCGCCTCGCGGATGTAGGTGCGGCCCTCGCTGATCATCGTGCCCCAGCTCGGGATGCTCGGCGGCGCGCCGAGGCCCAGGAAGCTCAGGACCGCCTCGGACAGGACTGCGTAGGCGAAGATGAAGCTCAGCTGCACGATCAGCGGCGCCATGCAGTTGGGCATGATGTGCCGCGAGATGATGCGCCAGTGCCCGGCGCCGGAGGCGCGCGCGGCCTGCACGAATTCCATCTCGCGCACGACGAGGACCGAGGCGCGCACGATGCGCGCGGTGCGCGGGATGTAGACGACGGAGAGCGCGATGACCGCGGTCCAGGCCGAAGGGCCCAGCGCCGCCGCGATGCCGATCGCGAGCAGGATCGACGGGAAGGCCATCAGCGCGTCGGCCAGTCGCATCATCGGGCCGTCGAGCTTGCGGAAGTAGCCGGCGACGGCGCCGAGCAGGACGCCGAACACCGTGTTGAGCAGCACGACGCCGAGGCCGATCAGCAGGCTCAGCTGCGCGCCGTGGACGATGCGGCTCAGCATGTTGCGGCCGAGATTGTCGGTCCCGAGCAGGAACACGCGGTCGAGCTGGGGCGGCCTGAAGCGCATGCGGATCGCGGTGCGGTTCGGGTCGTTGGGCGCGATCCACCATGCCAGGACGGCGAGCGCGACCACGAACGAGAACATCGCGAGGCCGATCATGAAGGACCGGTGCCGGACCAGCCGGCGGAAGGTGGGCGTGCGCCAGAAGGGCGTCGCGCGCGGCCTGGCGATGGCGCCGGCCGCGTCCATGGCGGCGTCACTTCCCGGCATCGTAGCGCACCCGCGGGTCGAACCAGGCGTAGAGGATGTCGACGAGGATGTTGAGCAGCATCAGCGCGGCCGCGACGAAGAGCAGCCCTCCCTGGATCATCGTGTAGTCGCGCCGCAGGATCGCGTTGCCGAGCAGCGAGCCGATGCCGGGGATCGAGAACACGGACTCGATCACGACGGAGCCCGAGATCAGGACCGAGAGGATGATGCCGACGACCGTTATCACGGGGATCATGACGTTTGCCATCGCATGCTTCGCGACGACGCGCCACTCCGGCAGGCCCTTGGCGCGCGCGGTGCGGATGTAGTCCTGGCGCAGCGTCTCGAGCATGGTCGAGCGGGTGATGCGCGCGAGCAGCCCGATCTGCAGCATGGCGAGGGCCACCGAGGGCATGGTCGCGTGGCGCAGCCAGCGCACGGGGTCGTCGGAGAACTCGACGTAGCTGTTGGTCGGCAGCCAGCCGAGATGCACCGAGAAGAGGACGATCATCACGAGGCCGAGCCAGAAGTTCGGCAGCGACACGCCGATCAGCGCGAAGGTCGTCGCGACCTGGTCGATCCACGTGTTCTGGCGCAGGGCGGCGAGGACGCCGATCGAGATGCCGAAGACGATGGTCAGGACCATCGCGTAGATGGAGAGCGAGATCGTGATAGGGGCGCGCTCGATGACCGCCTCGAGCACGGGCTTGCCGAGGAGCAGCGAGCGACCGAGGTCGCCTTGCAGGAGGTTCCAGTAGAACACGCCCACCTGGACGTAGAACGGGCGGTCGAGCCCGAGGTTCCGGCGGATGTTCTCGATCTCCTCCGCCGTCGCGTTGGGGCCGCCGATGACGATGGCGGGGTCGCCCGGCACGAGCTTCATGATCCCGAACGAGATCAGGCTCACGATCAGGAGGATCGGGATGGCCTGCAGCAGTCGCCGGATGATGTAGCTGCCCATGTCACCACGCGCGTCGGGGAAGGGTGGCGCCGGCCCCTCGTCGGGGCCGGCGCCGGTCCTGCGTCAGCCCTTGATCCAGATGTTGGACATGCGCGGGATGCGGAAGGGCTTGAAGCCCTCCACGTTCGAGCGTACGGCCTGCACCTTGGTCAGCGAGCCGAAGGGATAGACCATGACGTTCTCGAGGACGCGCTGCTGGGCGCGCGCGAAGGCGGCCTTGCGCGCCTCGAGGGTCGGGCTGGTCTCGACCGCGGCGTAGGCTTCGAGGAACGCCTTGTCCTCCTCGCCGGTCTTCGGGTTGTAGCACTCGCTAAGGGGCGGGGTGCAGAATCGCGGGCTGGTCTCGACCGCAGCATAGGCTTCGAGGAACACCTTGTCCTCCTCGCCGGTCTTCGGGTTGTAGCACTCGCTAAGGGGCGGGGTGCAGAATCGCAGCGCCGCTGCGCCGCCGAGCGAGGAGTTGGTGCCCCAGCCGGTGAAGAACAGGTGCCAGCCGTCGTCCTGGTTGCGGTACATGTTCACCGAGGCAGGCCAGTCGATGACGAGCAGCTCGGCGTTGATGCCGATCGACTTCATCTGCTCGGCCATCATCGTGGCGGCCATGAACATGTTCGGGTAGTCGCGGTTGGTGAGCAGGATGACCTTCTCGTTCCTGTAGCCGGACTGCGAGAGGAACTGCCGGGCGCGCGCCGGGTTCTTCTGGTTGTAGGTCTCCTTGCCGGCCTCGGAGTAATAGGCCTGCCCGGGATACTGGAAGCCGATGTTGAGGCTGTACGCGCCGTCTGTCGCCGCCTCCATGATGTCGTCCATGTCGAGGACGGCCTGGATCGCCTTGCGGAAGTTCAGGTTGTTCATCGGCGGCAGCTGGGTGTTGGTCAGCGCGATCTGGATCCAGAAGTTCTTGAGCGACAGCAGCGAGATGTTGCGGTTGTCCTTGAGCCGCGGCTGCGACTTCGCCGGGACGTCCTCGACGATCTGGAACTCGCCGGTCTCCAGGCCCGCGACGCGCGCGCCCGGCTCGGTGATGAACCGGATGTCGACCGTGTCGAGGCAGGCGACCTTGTAGCCGCCGAACCCGTCCGTCGTGTTGTAGCGCGTGTCGGGCTGGTAGCCGTCGTAGCGCCGGAGCCGCGCGTGGCTGTCGGCGCCGTCGTAGCGCCGGAGCCGCGCGTGGCTGTCGGCCACGAACTCCGCCACCTGCCACGGGCCGGTGCCGACCGCGGGCAGCTGCAGCGCCGGGGCGCCCTCGAATTCGGCCGGGTGGATGACCACCGGCACGCTGAACGAGCTGAGGTTCTCGAGGAAGGTCGGCTGCGGCGTCTTGAGGTGCATCACGTAGGTGTACTTGTCGGCGGCCTCGAACTTCTCGACGATCGAGAACATGCCGCGGTCGTTGCCGACGCGCATGTAGCGCTTGAAGGAGGCGTCGACGTCGGCCGAGGTCAGCTCGGAGGCGTCGACGTCGGCCGAGGTCAGCTCCTTGCCGTTGTGGAACCTGATGCCCTGGCGCAGCTTGAACGTGTACGTCTTCTTGTCGGCGCTCTCGATCACCTCGGCCGCGAGCTCCGGCATCGGCGCCATGTTCTCGTCGCGCGTCATCAGCGATTCGAAGACGTTCATCGCGATGTTGCGGGTCGAGATCGTCGACGAGACATGCTGGTCGAGGCTGTTCGCCTTCGCTTCCTGCGCGAAGACGAGGTTGCCGCCCTTGCGGCCGCACTCGAACTTCTGAGCCGCGGCGACGTCGGCGACGAGCATCGCCGCGCCCGCGAGCAGGGCCGCTTGCGCGCCCCTTCGGATGGTGTGGTTCATCTTGTCGTCTCCCTTTGTGGCCCGGCAGGGCGCCGATCCCCGAAGGCCCCGCCGCGAATGGTCCCCGAAGGCCCCGCCGCGAATGGGCGACGCTAGCGTCCCGCGCGCGGCGGTGACAAGGCGAGTCATGCCTTCGCCGCGCGTTTTCCTCGCGGCGCGCCGATCGCGACGTCGAGCCAGCCCTGCGCGGTGGCGCGCGCCACGTCGCCCGCGAGCAGCATGACGCTGGTCGTGGCCGATTCCACGATCGCCGGCCCGGCGACGCGCTGGCCCGGCGCGAGCGCGTCGAGCGCATGGACGGGCACGGCCCGCCAGCGGCCGGCATGGACGCGCCTGCGCCCGCGCGGCGCGGCCGCGGCCGCCGCCTCGCGCTCCGCCTCGCGCGGCATCGCGTCGAGCCGCCCGGTCGCGCGCACCGAGGCGTTGACCATCACGGGCATGCGGTCGGGAAGCGCGTAGGTGAAGAGCGCCTCGTGGCGGCGCGCGAAGCGCGCGGCGACCTGGGCGGCCAGGTCGGCTCGCTCCCACGCGATGCCGTCGAGCGGCACGTCGATCTCGTAGACCTGCTCGCCGTAGCGCATGTCCGCCGAGCGGTGCAGCTCGATGCGGCCGCGATGCCAGCCGGCCATGCGCGCGCGCGCCTCGCCTTCCAGGCTGGCGAAGAGCGCGCGCAGCGCCGGCGCGTCGAGCGCCTCGGTCTCGCCGACATGGCTGCGCGAGACGGTCGTCTCCAGGTCGGTGCCCAGCATGCCCCAGGCCGAGAGCACGGAGGCGACGCGCGGCACCACGACGCGCGTGATGCCGAGCGCCCGCGCGACCGCCGAGGCGTGCAGCCCGGCGGCGCCGCCGAAGGCGAGCAGCGCGAAGCGGCGCACGTCGACGCCGCGCCGCGCGGCCACCAGCCGCACGGCCTCCGCCATGTTGGCGTCGACGACGCGCACGATGCCCGAAGCGGCCTCGTCGAGGCCGCAGCCGAGCGCGCGCGCCACGCCCTCGACCGCCCGCTTCGCGGCGGCGAGGTCGAGGCGCATCCGGCCATCGAGGAAGCCTGCCTCGTCGAGGCGGCCGAGCACGAGGTTGGCGTCGGTCACGGTCGGCAGGACGCCGCCGCGCCCGTAGCAGGCAGGGCCGGGATCGGCGCCGGCGCTCGCCGGCCCGACGCGCAGCAGCCCGCCCTCGTCGACGCGCGCGATCGAGCCGCCGCCGGCGCCGATCGAGGCGATGTCGAGGCTGGGCAGCGCGATGCGCTCGCCGGCGAGGCCGCGCGCCGAGGTGAGCGGCCTTTCGCCGCCGAGGATGATCGAGATGTCGGTCGAGGTGCCGCCCATGTCGAAGGCAACGAGGTCCGGCGCGCTTGCGATGACGGCCACGCGCTGCGCGGCCGCCACGCCGCCGGCCGGGCCGGACAGCGCGGTCGCCGCCGGGATGCGCATGGTCTCGGCCACGGGGGCGACGCCGCCGCTCGAATGGATGATCAGGACCGGGCCGCCATAGCCCGCCTGCGCCAGGCGCTCCTCGATCCGCGCGAGGTAGCGCGCGACCAGCGGGCCGACATAGGCGTTCACCGCGGTGGTCGAGACGCGCTCGTATTCCTTGATGCGCGGCAGCACGTCCGCCGACACCGAGAGGAAGGCGCCGGGCATCGCGCGGCGCACGCGCCGCGCGGCGGCGCGCTCATGGGCGGGTTTGCGCCAGGAATGCAGGAAGCAGATCGCGACGGCCTCGACGCGCGCGCGCCGGAGCCGCGCGATCGCGGCGTCGAGGCTGCGCATGTCGAGGCGGCGCAACACGCGGCCATCCGGGCCCATGCGCTCGTCGACGCCAAGGCGCAGCGCGCGCGGGACGAGCGGCGCGGGCCGCGCGAGGCGCAGGTCGTAGCGCTCGTCCTTCAGGCCCTCGCGCATCTCCAGCACGTCGCGGTGGCCGGCGGTCGCCAGCAGGCCGACCCGAGCGCCGCGCCGCGTCAGCAGCGCGTTGGTGGCGACCGTCGTCCCATGGACGATGCGCCGCGTGCGCGCGAGCAGGCGCGCGCGCGTCGTGCCGAGCGCGGCCGCGAGCGCCTCCAGCCCGTCGAGCACGCCGATCGATGGATCCGCCGGCGTGGTGGGCGCCTTGGCGATCGTCGTGCGGCCGCGCTGGTCCACCGCGACGAGGTCGGTGAAGGTGCCGCCGACGTCTATGCCGATGCGCCACATGCCTCAGGCCTTCGCGCGGCGGCGCGGCCGGCCCCAGCCGCCGCCGCCGGCGGAGCGGATGACGAAGCGGTCCCCGGGCTCGACCACGATGCCGGCCTCCTTCGTCCTGAGCACGCGCACCGAACCGTCGCGCCTTCGGAGCTCGTAGCGATGCGGCTTGCCGTCGCCGCCGCCCACGACGCCGCGCGCGCCATGGCGCGCGCCGTCGCCGGCGGTGTTGGCGACGGCCGGGCGCTCGATGCGCGGCACGAGTTCGAGGTCGACGCCGTCGCCGCCGCGATGGAGGCCGCGCCCGCCCGAGCCCGAGCGGAACTCGTGATGCGCGAAATGCAGGGGGAAGCGGACCTCCGCGACCTCGACGCTGCCGAACTTGATGCCGCCGGCGGAGTGCCATTCGCCCGCGTTCGGCCAGCCATCGCCGCCCGACGAGGCGCCGGCGCCCGGCCGCGCGTGGAACAGGTGCCAGATGAAGGGGCGGCGCGTGCGCGGGTCCTCGCCCTTGATCGCGATGCGGAAGCGCCGGCCCCAGCCCGCCATGGCGCGCTCCGGGCAGGCCGGCGCGAGGGCGACGACGATCGCCTCGACGATCTCCTGCGCGCAGTGGCTGGTCGAGAGCGCGACCGGCGCGCCCTCGCGCGCCCAGACCACCGTGCCCTCGCGCGCGACGACCTCGACCGGGCGCAGCATGCCGTCGTTGCGCGGCACCTCGGGATCCATGAGGTAGGCGATCGCCATCGCGACGCCCGAGCGCATGTTGGCGAAGGAGGAGTTGACGAAGGCCGTGCTCTGCGGGTCCGAGCCGGAGAGGTCGACGACCAGCGAATCCCCCTTCTTGGTCACCACCGCGCGGATCGCGATGTCGCGCCGCCCCTGGCCGTCGTCGTCGAGCGTCGCGACGCCGCGATAGGTGCCGTCGCGCCAGGTTGAGATGATCGCGCGCGCGCGACGCTCGGCGGCGTCGAGCAGCGCGTCGGCCGCGCGCGCCACGGTGGCGCCGCCGAACTCGGCGATCGTCGCCTCCAGACGGCGCGCGCCCAGGCGCACCGCGCCCATCATCGCCGCGAGGTCTCCGCGGAAATCGCGGGGATGGCGGACATTCGCGGCGAGCATGTCGACGACGTCGGCGAGGATCTCGCCGCCGCGCTGCACGCGCAGGGGCGGGACGCGCAGCCCCTCCTGCCAGATCTCGGTCGCGGCGGCGTTGTAGCCGCCATGCGTGCCGCCGCCGATGTCGCTCTGGTGCGCGCGCGCCAGCAGCCAGAAGGCGAGGCGGCCGCCGTCGAAGACCGGCAGGATGGCGGTCAGGTCGGGCAGGTGGCTGCCGCCATGGTAGGGATCGTTGAGCATGAAGGCGTCGCCCGGCGCGACGTCGTCGCCGAAGCGCGCGATCACCGCCTTCGCCGCCCAGGGCATCGCGCCGACATGCACGGGGATGTGGTCGGCCTGCGCGACGAGCTGGCCGCCGGCGTCGGTCATCGCCATCGAGAAGTCGCGGCTGGAGTTGAGGATCTGCGAGTAGGAGGTGCGGATCATCGCCTCGCCCATCTCCTCGACGATGGAGGAGAGGCGGCCGGCGATGACCGAGACGGTGACGGGGTCCGGATGCGCTGCCTTGCAGCGCGCGCGTCGGCTGCGCGGCAAGGCTCAGATCCTCATCATCGCGGGCAGCCAGGTGGCGATGCCCGGGACCAGCGTCATCAGCAGCACGCCGAGCAGCAGCGCGAGCCAGTAGGGAACCGAGGCGCGCGCGGCCGGCCCGAGCTGGACCTCGCCGCCCGTCAGCCCGACCAGCACGAAGAGGTTCATGCCCACCGGCGGCGTCAGCATGCCGATCTCGATCATCACGGTGATCACGACGCCCAGCCAGATCGGGTCGAAGCCGAGGCCCGTCAGCAGCGGGAACACGATCGGCAGCGTCATGATCATCATCGACAGCCCGTCGAAGAAGCAGCCGAGCACCAGGTAGATGACGACGACGATGGCGAGCGCCGCGAACTTCGACAGCCCCATCGAGACGACAAAGGCGAGCATCCGCTGCGGCAGGCCCAGCAGGCTGATCGCCTGCGCCAGCACGACCGCGCCGAGGAACACGACGCCGACGACGGCGAAGGTCCGCGTCGTCGACATCAGCGCCCCGCCGAGCTTGGCCAGCGTCAGGTCGCCCATCGTGAAGCCAAGGACGATCACCGCGGCCACGCCGACGGCCGCGGCCTCGGTCGGCGTGGCGATGCCGGCGAAGAGGCTGCCGAGCACGGCGAAGATCATCACGGCCAGCGGCCAGACCTGCAGAGTCCCGCGCAGGATCGCGCCCAGCGGCATCGCCTCGCCGCGCTCCGGCGCCATGGCCGGGTTCCTGCGCGCGGCCCACGCGATCCAGGCGCTGAACAGGCAGGCCATCATCAGGCCCGGGACCACGCCGGCAACGAAGAGCTTGCCGATCGAGGTGTCGGTGAGCGCGCCGTAGATGAGGAGGCTCAGCGAGGGCGGGATGAGCAGGCCAAGCGTGCCGCCGCCCGCGAGGCTGCCGACGACGGCGGGCCTGTCGTAGCCGCGGCGCTTGAGCTCGGGATAGGCGACGGAGCCGACGGCGGCCGCGACCGACATCGACGAGCCGCTCACCGCGCCGAAGATCGTGCAGACCGCGATGTTGGTGTGGAGGAGGCCGCCCGGCACGCGCGCGAAGACCGGCGCGAGCGCGCGGTAGACGCCGGCGGCGAGGCCGCTCGCGACCAGCACGTCGCCCAGCAGGATGAAGAGCGGGACCGCGGTGAGCGTGTAGGTCGTCAGCATGTTCCAGACGGCCTGCACGCCGATCTGCAGCGCGCCCTCCGCGTGGAACCAGAGGATCGCGAAGCCGGTCAGGCCGAGCGCTGCGCCGAGCACCGCGCCCGAGAGCACGCTGGCGGCGAGGCCGCCGAAGAGCGTCCAGAAGACCATGCGCGCGTCGCCTCAGATGTGCATGCCGCCGCCGGCGGGCGGGGGACGCGTCGCCTTCCATGCGCCGATCGCGCCGCAGAGAGCGACGCAGGCGGTCATCACGGCCAGCCAGGGCCAGAGCTCCAGCCGCGCCTGCTCCGAGCGCAGTCCGAGCCGCAGGTGGAACTCCGTGAGGTTCCACGACTGCCAGGCGAAGATCGCCGCGAAGGCGACGAGGATGAGCTCCGAGGCTATCCAGGCGACGCGGCGCGCCAGGGGGCCGAGCGCGTCGGTGACGAGCGTCACGCGGATGTTGAGGTCGCGGGCCAGCGCCAGCGGCATCGCGAGGAAGACCATCATCGCGAGCAGCAGGCCAGAGAGCTCCTCGGTGAAGCGGAACGGCGCGCTGACCACGTAGCGCATCACCACCGCCGCGAGGATGAAGGCGAAGATCGCCGCCCCCGCGGCGGCGGCGATCGCCGCGAGGGCGCGCGCGACGAGGTCGAGGATCCTGCCGATGGCCTCCATCCCGTCCCCTCCGCGCGCGCCTTCGTTCAGCGTCCCAGCGCCTTGAGGATGCGTTGGCGGTATTCCGGGCCGGTCCTGCCGGACTCGGCCGCGATCTTGTCCCAGGTCCTGAGCGCGGCCTCGCGGATCGCGCCCTGGTCGGCGGCGGAGAAGTCCGGGTGCCAGGTCACGCCCTGCGTGGCGAGGCGGGCGCGGGCCTCCTTCTCCTCCTGCGCGTCCTTGGTGAAGTCGAAGGAGCGCTGCTCGAGCAGCTCGATCGCGTCCGCGACCGACTTGCGGTGCTGCGCGGGCAGCGCCTTCCACTTCGCCTGGTGCGCCATCATGACGTAGGGCACGGGCGGGAAGGGGAAGCCGCTGTAGCTCCCGTGCTTCGCGACCTCCTGCAGCGAGATCGTGTGCAGGATGCGCGCGGGGTAGAGCGCGCAATCGACCACGCCCGTCTGCATCGCGGAGTAGAGCTCCTGCTGCGGCACGATCTGCGCCGCGACGCCGAGCGCCGCGAAGGTCTCCACCTGCTCGCGCGAGCCGACGCGCAGCTTGACGCGGCGCAGCTGGTCGAGGGTCGAGACGGGCTGGCGGCAGAAGATGGACGCGTCGAGGATCGTCAGGCCCATGAAGCCGATCGTCTCGATGTTCCAGCGCGCC
>VGDA01000063.1 GCA_016869915.1 Alphaproteobacteria bacterium | reverse complement strand
TCAAGCAGTTCCGCCATATCGCCACCCGCTACGACCGAAACCCGCTCAACTACCTCGCCATGGCAAAGCTCGCCTCAGCGCGGCTCTGGTTGCGCCATTATGAGTCTGCGGCCTAGAAGGTCACGTCGTCGACGATCGCCTCGATACCCGCATCGGCGCAGGCCGCGTCGGCCGCGCCGCCGGGCGCGCCGGAGACGCCGATGCCACCGAGTATCGCGCCGGCGGCCTCGATCGGCACGCCGCCGCCTACCGCAACCACGCGCGGGAAATGGCGCAGCCCCGACATCTCGCCACCCTCGGACAACTTGGCAAGCGCGAGCGTGTCCTGCCGCATCGTGACCGAGGTCCATGCCTTGTCGGTGGCGATCGTCACCGTGTGCGGGCCGGCGAAGCGGTCGCGCAGCAGCACCTGCGTCGTTCCGCCCCGGTCGACGATCGCGACCGAGACCTGGAATCCGGAGGCGCGGCAGGAGGCGAGCGCCGCCTGCGCCGCCTTGAGCGCGGTCTCCGGGGTCAGCAGGCGCAGGGCGAAGGTGCCGTCCTGCGCGAAGGATGGGGTGGTGGAGGCAAGGCTGGTGGCGCAGACGACGGCCGCCGCGGCCAGGCGGGACGGGGCGTGCCTGCTCGATTGGCGCATGTCGGTGATCTCCTGCTTCGCGGAATGGTTCCTTGGCTCGACGGCCAGTGATACCATGGAAGAAACATGGGATCCGGGATGCTTGGAAGCGTAAAGGACCGTGAACGGTGCACAGGCCGCATTCGTCGCGCGCCCGAGAGCTTCCTCTCCGCCGAGGACATCGCCGCCGTGGCGTCGGGTCGCCGCGACGTCCTGCGCCGCGGTTTCATGGCCGCCCTCGGCCTTGGCGCCGCCTCGGCCGCGACGGTCGCGCGCGCCGACGACCCCGACATAGTCGACCCGGTGCCGTGGAGCACGACGCTCGGCCTGCCCGTGGCCGCCACGCCCTACGGCATGCCGTCGCGCTACGAGCGCAACCTCGTGCGGCGGCAGAGCCCGGGCCTGACGCAGGTCGGCGCCGCCAGCGTCGCCTTCACGCCGCTCCAGGGCAGCTTCGGCATCGTCACGCCGTCGGGCCTGCATTTCGAGCGCCACCACCAGGGCTGGACCGACATCGACCCGCGGCGCCACCGCTTCATGGTCAACGGCTCGAGCCCGGGCATGGTGGCTCGTCCCATGGTCTTCACCATGGACGACCTGATGCGGCTTCCGTCCGTGTCGCGGATGCATTTCCTCGAGTGTGGCGCCAACACGGGCATGGAATGGGGCAACGTCGCCGTCCCGACCGTGCAGTACACGCATGGCATGATCTCCTGCAGCGAGTTCACCGGCGTCGAGTTGCGCCTGCTGCTGGAGATGTGCCGCGCGGACCTGTCGCGCGGCAGGTTCGTGCTGGCTGAGGGCGCCGACGGCTCCTCTATGACACGCACCATCCCGATGGACCTCGTGATGTCGGGCGAGGTGCTCGTTGCCTGGGGCCAGAACGGGGAGATGCTGCGGCCGGAGAACGGCTACCCTCTTCGCCTCGTCGTGCCCGGCGTGCAGGGCGTGTCCTGGGTGAAGTGGCTGCGCCGCGTCGAGCTGGGAGACCAGCCCTGGGGCGCCAAGGACGAGAGCATCCACTACGTCGACCTGATGCCGGACGGGCAGCACCGGCAATACACCTCGATCCAGGAGGTGAAGTCGGTCATCACCACGCCCTCCGGCGGCCAGGCGCTCGTCGGAAAGGGCTTCCATGCGATCAGCGGTCTGGCCTGGTCCGGCCGCGGTGCGGTGCAGCGTGTCGACGTGTCGGTCGATGGCGGGCGCAACTGGCGCCCGGCGACGCTCCAGCAGCCGGTGATGTCGAAGTGCCTCTCGCGCTTCGTCTTCCCGTGGACGTGGAACGGCGAGAGGGCGATCCTCCAGTCGCGCGCCATCGACGACACGGGGCATGTCCAGCCGACCTACCGGCAGTTGCGCGAGGTGCGAGGGACGCGGTCGATCTACCACAACAACGCCATCCAGTCCTGGCTGGTCGAGCCGGGCGGCGAGGTGAGCAATGTCCAGACCGCCTGAGCGCGCGCCGCGCCCGCGGCTACTCGCCGCCTGCACCGTCCTCGCCGCGATTCTCGTCGCCGCCAGCGCCATCGCGACCGACCGCTTCCCGGGGATCGGCCGGCCCGCGACCGAGCGCGAGATCGCCGCGTGGGACATCGACGTGCGCCCCGACTTCCTGGGCCTGCCCAAGGGGTCCGGCACGGTCGAGCAGGGCATGGAGATCTGGGAGGCGAAGTGCGCCTCGTGCCACGGCACCTTCGGCGAGAGCAACCAGGTCTTCACGCCGCTGGTCGGCGGCACGACGGCGGCGGACATCGCCTCGGGCAACGTGGCTAACCTCAGGCGCGTCGACTACCCGCAGCGCACGACGATGATGAAGGCGCCCTACGTCGCGACGCTGTTCGACTACATCCGCCGCGCCATGCCGTGGAACGAGCCCAAGAGCCTGTCCGACGACGAGGTCTACGCGGTGCTCGCCTACATGCTGAACCTCGCCGAGGTCGTGCCCGACGACTTCCGGCTCGGCGACGCCAACATGGCCGAGGTGCAGGCGCGGATGCCCAACCGCAACGGCATGACCACCGCGCACGCGATGTGGCCGGGTCGCGAGTTCCCGTCGGCCGCCGCGAGGCCGGACACGGCCAACGCGCCCTGCATGTCCGACTG
The DNA here is from genome assembly GCA_016869915.1 of Alphaproteobacteria bacterium. GTDB lineage: Bacteria > Pseudomonadota > Alphaproteobacteria > CACIAM-22H2 > CACIAM-22H2 > CAIOSQ01. The sequence continues at coordinate 9,185 of VGDA01000063.1, read as the reverse complement.
CGCCGCCACCGTCGAGGTCGCGTCCGCGCTTCCCGACTACGCGCGCCCCGCGCATGGCAACCTCGCCTCGCAGCATCGCCGCATCGGCCCGGTGCGCGGTATCGTCACCGGGGACGACGACCCCGACGCGACCGACGATCCGTCGCCGCCCGCGATGAAGAGGGCGAAGGACGCCGGCTGCATGGCCTGCCACGGCATCGCCAACAAGGTCGTCGGCCCGAGCTACGCCGACGTGGCGCGGCGCTATCGCGGCGTCGCGGACGCGCTCGACCTGCTCGCGGGCCGGGTGCGCAACGGCGCCGAGGGCGTCTGGGGGGCGCTCGCGATGCCGGCGCAGGAGGATGTCTCCGACGCCGACGCGCGGCTGATCGTGGAATGGATTCTCGCGGGCGCGCCCGAGCGCTGAGGCGCGGCCCGCATCGACCCAGGAAGAGGATGGAGGACGCACGCATGATCGACATCGAGAGGCGCAGGGCGCTCAAGGCAGGCGGCATCCTCGCCGCCTTCGCCGCGGCCGGGCTCCTGCCTGCGGGGCGTGCACGCGCCGCGTGGAACAAGGCCGCGTTCGAGGGCAAGACGGTGCAGGAGGCGCTGGCTTCCATCGGCGCCAGCACGACCGCCGCGAGCGACGACGTGCAGATCATCGCCTCGGACATCGCCGAGAACGGCGCCGTGGTCCCCGTCCAGGTCGTCAGCCGCGTGCCGGGCACGACGCAGATCGTCCTGTTCGTAGAGAAGAACCCGAACGTGCTCGCCGGTATCTTCGACATCGGACCCGATGTCGCCGCCGACGTCACGACGCGCATCAAGATGATGCAGACCTCGAACGTCGCCGCCGTGGTCAAGGCCGACGGCAGGTTCCTGGCCTCGGTCAAGGAGATCAAGGTCACGCTGGGCGGCTGCGGCGGCTGAGCCGCGTCCCGCAATCCGATCGGAAGGAAGACACGCCATGGCCAACCCGATGCGCATCCGCGCCGCCGCCAAGGACGGGATCACCGAGGTCCGCGTCCTGATGAACCACGAGATGGAGACCGGCCAGCGCCGCGACGCCTCCGGCGCCATCGTCCCCGCATGGTTCATCCAGGAGGTGAGCGCGCGGCTCAACGACAAGGACGTGATGTCGGCCCAGTGGGGGCCGTCGATCGCGAAGAACCCGTACTTCGCCTTCAAGATCAAGGGCGGCAAGGCGGGCGACACGGTGAGCGTGACCTGGGTCGACAACCGCGGCGACACGCGCACGGACAACGCCAAGGTCACTTGAACGGGCCCGCGAGGGTCCACGGGGGAGGGGAACATGGCAGCGAGGACGAAGGTCGCCGTCGCGGCGGCTGCCTGCGTGGCGATCGCGCTCGGCTTCGCCGGCGTCGCCCAGGAGAAGGACGACGCGGCGAAGGGCATCGAGGCCTACCGGCAGGCGCTCAAGGACGGCAATCCCGCCGAGCTCTTCGAGATGGCCGGCGAGGAGCTCTGGCTCAAGCCCGCGGGCCCGCGCAACGCCTCGCTCGAGAAATGCGACCTCGGCCTCGGGCCGGGCGTGGTCGAGGGCGCCTATGCGCGGCTGCCGCGCTACTTCGCCGACACGGACCGCGTGCAGGACCTCGAATCCCGCCTGCTGACCTGCATGGAGACGCTCCAGGGCATCGACACGCGCGCCCATGTCGAGGCGCGCTTCGGGACGCCGAAGAAGGACGAGCTGGTCGCGCTCGCGACCTATGTCGCCGGCATGTCGAAGGACCGCCCGGTCGACGTCGCGGCGTCGCATCCCAAGGAGCGCGCGATGTTCGAGCTCGGGAGGCGCATGTTCTTCTACCAGGCGGGCCCGCACGACTTCTCCTGCGCGACCTGCCATGCCCAGGAGGGGCGCCGGATCCGCATGCAGGACCTGCCCTACATACCCGCGAAGGAGGGCGCGGCCGCGGGCTGGACGAGCTGGCCTGCCTACCGCGTCAGCGCGGGGCAGATGTGGTCGATGCAGTGGCGCATCAACGACTGCTTCAGGCAGCAACGCTTCCCGGAGCCGGTCTACGCGTCCGACATGACGGTCGCGCTATCGATGTTCATGGCCGCGACCGCGAATGGCGCGACCATGGCGACGCCGGGCATCAAGCGGTGAGGAGGGGCAGGCACATGTCTTCGATCGGGACCTGCGCGGCGCTGGCCGCCGCCGTCCTCGCCTTCGCCGTCGACGCGCGCGCCCAGTCTTGGGGCCCGGGCGCCGACGACAAGGCCTTCGCGGAGATGCTGCGCACCGGCTTCCGCAACGCCGGCCCGGTCTCGGTCGACCGGCTCGTGCAGGACGATACGCAGGCCTTCTGCTCGGATCCCGCCGTGGCCAACAGCGCCGCGGGCGCGAAGCGCGCCGAGCAGCTCGAAGCCGCGAACCTAGCGGCGGTCAAGTGGCCGAGCGACGGCAGGTTCCTCGGCGACTGGCGCGCCGGGGAGCGCATCGCGCAGAGCGGCCGCGGCCTCACCTGGACCGATGCGCCCAGCCAGGCAAATGGCGGCAACTGCTACAACTGCCACCAGATCTCGCTGGCCGAGATCTCCCATGGCACGCTCGGCCCGAGCCTCCACAACTACGCGAAGCTGAAGGGCACCGACGAGCGCGCCCTGCGCGACGCCTGGGCGAAGATCTGGAATTCCAAGTCCAGCAACGCGTGCTCCAACATGCCGCGCGCGGGCCACATGGGGATCCTCAAGGAGAAGGATATCCAGGACATCATGGCGCTGCTCTTCTCGCCCGACTCCCCGGTCAACAAGTAGGGCGGGCAAGAAGTTGGACAGGCGCGAGTTCCTGGGCGTCCTCGCCGCCGCCTCGGCGGCAGGCATGGCTCTGCCCGCCTCGGAGGCCCGCGCCGCGGCCGACGCCGAAGCGACCTACGACGCACCAAGCTTCGGCAACGTCTCGCTGCTGCACTTCACGGATTGCCACGCGCAGCTCCTGCCCGTGCATTTCCGCGAGCCGAGCGTGAACCTCGGCGTCGCCGCGATGCGCGGCCGCGTGCCGCACGTCGTGGGCGAGGCGCTGCTCGCGCGCTTCGGCATCGCGCCGGGCAGCCGCGCCGCCTTCGCCTTCTCGCATCTCGACTTCGAGCGGCTCGCGCGCAGCCATGGCCGCGTCGGCGGCTTCGCGCACCTGGCCACGCTCGTGCGCCGGCTGCGGGAGACGCGCCCCGGCGCGCTGCTGCTCGACGGCGGCGACACGTGGCAGGGCTCCGGCACGTCGCTGTGGACCGACGCGGCCGACATGATCGAGGCGACGAAGCTCCTCGGCGTCGACGTGATGACGCTGCACTGGGAATGCACCTACGGGCAGGACCGCGTGCTCGACGCGGCGAAGAACGAGCTCGCGGGGCGCATCGAGATCGTCGCGCAGAACATCAAGACCGCCGATTTCGGCGACCCGGTCTTCGAGCCCTTCGCGATGCGCGAGATCTCGGGCGTGCCCGTCGCCATCGTCGGGCAGGCCTTCCCGTACACGCCCATCGCCAACCCGCGCTACATGGTCGCCGACTGGACCTTCGGGATCCAGGAGGAGAACATGCAGGCGACGGTTGATGCAGCGCGCGCGGCGGGCGCGCGCGCCGTCATCGTGCTCTCGCACAACGGCATGGACGTGGACCTCAAGATGGCGTCGCGGGTACGCGGCATCGACGCGATCCTGGGCGGCCACACGCATGACGGCGTGCCGGTCCCCATGTTGGTCGAGAACCCGGGTGGCAGGACGATCGTCACCAACGCGGGCTCGAACGGGAAGTTCCTGGCCGTCCTCGACCTCGATGTCGGCGCGGGCGGCGTGCGCGACTTCCGCTACCGGCTGCTGCCGGTCTTCGCGGACCTGCTGCCGCCGGACCCGGCCATGGCCGCGCTCGTGGAGCGGATACGCGCGCCGTATCTCGCGAAGCTTGGCGAGGTGCTCGCCACCAGCGAGGGCCTGCTCTATCGCCGCGGCAACTTCAACGGCAGCTTCGACCAGCTGATCCTCGACGCGCTGATGGCGGAGAAGGACGCGGAGATCGCCTTCTCTCCCGGCTTCCGCTGGGGCACGTCGATCCTGCCGGGCGAGCCGATCACGATGGAGAACCTGCTCGACCAGACGGCGATCACCTACCCCTACACCACGCTCTCGCGCATGACGGGCGAGCAGATCCGGCTGGTGCTGGAGGACGTTGCCGACAACCTCTTCAACCCGGATCCCTACTACCAGCAGGGCGGGGACATGGTCCGCGTCGGCGGCCTGTCCTATCGCTGCGACCCGACCGCGCCCGCGGGCCGGCGGATCACCGGCATGGCGCTGCGCGGCGAGGCGATCGACGCCTCGAAGTCCTATCGCGTGGCCGGCTGGGCGCCGGTGTCGGAGGAGGCGAGGGACGCCGGCGGCGAGCCCATCTGGGACCTCGTCGCGCGGCACCTGCGCGCGCGCCGAACCATCCCGGCGCCGCGCCTCAACCTTCCGTCCCTCGCCGGGATCGAGGGCAACCCCGGCATCGCGCCCTGACGCGCGCGCCCGCGCACCTGGCGCTGGCCGCGCTCAGCTGCCCCAGATCTCCTTCGTCGCCGAGGCGTACCAGCCCTCGGCGTAGTGCGCCTCCTGGTCGCGGAACTGCGCCGCGTCCTTCGGCGTGCGCGGGCTGACGCCGCCGGCGCCCTGCACGGCGACGATGCCGTTCGGCGTCGCGCGGAAGATGTCGGCGACGGAGATCCCGTAGTCGGGCGCGACCAGCGAGTAGCAGGTGTTGGCGTAGACGGGCGCCTCCTGCGGCCCGCCGGCCAGCGAGGCGGCGATGGCGCGCGCCACGAACTTCGCCTGGCTCGAGGCGGCGAAGCCGGACTTGGGCATCGCCCCCGCGATCGACGCGTCGCCGATCACGTGGATGTCCTTCGCGCGCGTCGATTCGAAGGTGAAGGGATCGACCGGGCACCATCCGGCCATCGCGCCCTCGGTCGCGGCGAGCCCGGCATCGCGCGCGATCCGGCCGGCCATCTGCGGCGGGATGACGTTGACGACGTCGCCGCGGTGCCGCTGCCCGAACTCGCTGACCAGCGTCTTCTCGCCGGGGATGGCCTGCACGACCTTGCCGTCCTGTCCGAGCGGCACCCACTCGATCATCGGGCCGTAGAGCTCCTTCCATGCGTCCTGGAACAGGCCCTGCTTCGAGAAGGCGTCCTTGGAGTCCAGCGCGACGATCTTGGAGCGCGGCTTCGACTTCTTCAGGTAGTGCGCGATCATCGAGATGCGCTCGTAGGGCCCGGGCGGGCAGCGGAACGGATTGCCGGGGATCGACATCACCACCACGCCGCCATCGGGCATCGCCTCGAGCTGGGCGCGCAGCAGCGTCGTCTGCGGCCCGGCCTGCCACGCATGCGGCAGGACGGCCGAGGCCGCCTCGTCGTAGCCGGGCAGCGCGCCCCAGCGCATGTCGATGCCCGGCGAGACGACGAGCCTGTCGTAGGCGATCGTCTGGCCGCCGGCCGTGCGCACCGTCTTCGCCGCGGGGTCGATCGCGGCGGCCATGTCGCGCACATGCGTCACGCCATGCCGGCCCGTCAGCGCGCCGTATCCATGCGTGATGTCGGCCATCGTCTTGAAGCCTGCCAGCACGTAGTTCGAGAAGGGGCAGGTCTGGAACTCGGACTTCGGCTCGATCATCGTCACGTCGATCGAGGCGTCCGCGAGCCTCAGGTGGCGCGCGGCGGCGGCGCCGCCGAAGCCGCCGCCGACGACGACGACCCGCCGGCGCGCCGGCTGGGCCTGGACCATGCTCGCCACCGGGATGGAGGCGAGCGCCGCGCCGGCGAAAAGGCGACGGGTGATACCCTTGCGTGCCATGTCTTCCTCCCTCAGCGCCAGTTGGCGGCGATCTCGCGGGCCAGCGTGGCGAGTTCCTCGTCGCTGAAGCCCTTGGCGTGGCGGTTCATCATCGTCGCGGGCCGCCGGTCGTTCTTGAAGTCCAGCATGGCCTGGAGGAGGTCCGCCTCCGTGCGTCCATGGATCGAGGGGATGGCGCCGGCGCTATGGCCGGCCGGACCGTGGCATCCGGTGCATGTCGCCGCGAGCGTGGCGCCGCTGGGTGGCGCGATCGTCTGGGCGCTGGCGACGCATGCCACGGCGGCGATCACGAATACGGCACCTGCCGTCGTTCCGCGGAACCTAGTCATTCGAATTCCTCCCCCGGTCGGCGCGCGGCCCTGCTTGCGGGACCTTTGCCCCGACGTTAGCAGCGCGGTGCGCGAACGCAAGGCTCGGGTGCCCGAGCGGGCCTCGCGCTTGCGCCTTCGCCGCCGCCCGTGCCAGCGTCAGCGTCCAGGCATTGAAGGGGGAAACGACGATGATGATGGAACAGATCCTGCTGTCGCGCCGTCTCATGCTCGCGGGCGCCGCGGCGACCGGCGCGCTGGCGGCCTCGCGCGGCGCGGCCGCGCAGGGGCGCAAGAGCGTCCTCGTGATCGGCATGGACATCAGCGACGGGCGCAACTACGACCCCGGCCGCATGGCGGACTACTCGCCGCCGCTCACCAACGGCAACGTCTACGAGACGCTGGTGACGCAGTCGCCCGGCGACTACGTCAACGTGAAGCCGATGCTGGCGACGAAGTGGGAGCGCGTGAACGGCGGCAAGGCCTGGCGCTTCACGCTGCGCCAGGGCGTCAAGTTCTGGGACGGCAGCCCCTTCACCGCGGACGACGTGAAGTTCTCGCTCGACCGCCTCGTGAACCTGAAGGACCAGCCGGGCGTCTACGCCTCGAACCTCGAGGCGGTGCAGGTCGTCGACCCGATGACCGTCGACCTGGTCATGAAGGACCCGAACTCGCCGCTGCTGATCAACTGCGCGGCGCCGGCCTTCGCCATCTATTCGCAGAAGCTGGTCTCGGCGAATGGCGGCGTCTCCGACGCCTCCTCGAACACGGCCGACAAGGCGACGCAGTACCTCAACTCCAGCTCGGCCGGCACCGCCGCCTACCGGATGGTGTCGTGGGAGCGCAACACCGCGGTCACCCTGGTGCGCAACGAGCACTGGTGGGGCGGCAAGGCGCCGTTCGAGCGCGTCGTGATCCGCCACATCGCCGACGGCGCGGCGCAGCTCCTCGCTGTGAGGCGCGGCGACATCGACGCGGCGTTCAACCTCACGGCCGAGCAACTCGCCTCGCTCCGGGGCGACGCGAATGTCCGCCTCGAGTCGACGGTCAGCCTCGACTACGTCTACATGACGCTGACGGGCAACGCGGAGTTCAACCCCGCGCTCGCCAAGCGCGAGGCGCGGCAGGCCGTCGCGCACGCGATCGACTACGACGGCATCATCAGCGGGCTCGTCGGCGGCTTCGCCGTGCGCCCGCCGTCCTTCCTGCCGATCGGCGCGGGCGGCACGACCGAGGCCTACACGAAGGAGTTCGGCTACCGCCAGGACCTCGACAAGGCGAGGGCCTTCCTCCAGCAGGCGGGCGTGCCGAACGGGTTCGAGTTCGAGCTCTCGATCACCAACGCGGCGATCGTCGGCACCAACTACCAGGTCATCGCGCAGAAGGTGCAGTCCGACCTCGCGCGCGTGGGGATCAAGGCGAACCTCAGGCCGTTGGACCCGGTCAACCTGCGCACGCAGTTCAACGGCGGCAGGACGACCTCGGTCATCACCTTCTGGAACCCGCCCTCGCCGGAGACGGACCTCTGGGCCTCGGCCTCGATCGAGCGCGTGGCCAAGCGCGTCGGCTGGGACGTGCCGCAGGCGATGCGCGACCTCGTCAAGGCCGCCGCGGCCGAGCAGGACCAGGCGAGGCAGGTCGCCCTCTACAAGCAGTACCAGCAGCAGTTGGTCGACAACGCCCACTACCTGATCCTGCTGCAGCCGATCTACCGCATCGCCGTGCGCAACACGCTGAAGAACTTCAACGTGACCGCGGCGGGCTGGTACGTCGAGATGGAGCAGGTCGAGCCGGCCTGATCGTCGCCGTCCCGCCGGCGCCGGCCATCGGCTGCGCGCCGGCGGGACGGGTTCCTCCTCCGGTGGCGCGCGCCGCCCCGGCGGCCGCGAGGGATCCATGTTCCGCTACCTGACGCTGCGCCTCGCCTCGATGGCCGTCATGGCCGTGCTGGCGACGCTGATCGTCTTCCTCATCGCGACGCAGGTGCCGGCGGACCCGGTGCTCGCGCAGCTCGGCGACCTGCAATCGGCCGACAAGGAGCTTGTCGCGGCCTATCGCCGGAAATGGGGCCTCGACCTGCCGATCTGGCAGCAATACCTGCTCTTCCTGAAGGGCCTGTCGCAGGGCGACCTCGGGCAGTCGATCTCCACGCACCGGCCCGTCCTCGACGACATCCGCCAATACGCGCCCGCGACCATCGAGCTGGCGACCATCTCCTTCCTGCTCGCCATCGCCGTCTCGATCCCGCTGGGCGTGCTCGCCGCGGTGAAGCGCGACACGCCGATCGACCACCTCGCGCGGCTCGTGTCGCTCATCGGCGTCTCGGCCCCGACCTTCTGGCTGGCCTTCATCATGCTGGCGGTCTTCTACGGCGGGCTGCAGGTCGCGCCGGGCCCGGGGCGGCTAGACGTCACGGCGCTGCCGCCGCCCTCCTGGTCGGGCCTGCTGCTCGTCGACAGCGCGCGCGCCGGGCAATGGGACACGTTCCACGACGCGGCGGCGCACCTGGTCCTGCCGAGCATCGTGCTCGCGGCCTCGATCGTCGGGCTTCTGACCCGCACCGTGCGCGCGAGCATGCTCGAGGCGCTGGCGCAGGACTATGTCCGCGTCGCGCGGGCGAAGGGCCTGCGCGAGACCGCCATCGTCGTGCGCCACGCGCTGCCCAACGCTCTCGTCCCGGTGGTGACGCTCGGCGGCATCGCCTATGCGATCCTCCTCACCGGCGCGGTGATGACCGAGACGATCTTCAGCTGGCCCGGCCTCGGCCGGTACACGTTTCGCAGCGCGATCGCGCTCGACTTCCCCGGGATCATGGGCATCACGCTGGTGGTCGCGGTCGTCTACCTGGTCGTCAACCTGCTCGTCGACCTCTCCTACGCGCTCATCGACCCGCGCGTGGTGCGGCGATGAGCGCGGGCATCGCCGGCGCCCCGGCGACCGATGCCGCGGAGGCCAGCCGCGCGCGGCGCGGGCGCTGGCTGCGTCGCTATGGCCTCGCGGCCACCGGCGGGGTGATCGTGCTGGCCTGGGTCCTGGTCGCCATCTTC
>VGDA01000062.1 GCA_016869915.1 Alphaproteobacteria bacterium | reverse complement strand
GTAGCGCGCGAATCGACCCGCGTCGGCGACCTGCCTGGGGTCGAGGTCGATGTCCTCGGGGCGCATCGCCTCGAGGTCGCAGCATGCCGTGAGGAGCAGGCGCGTGGCGCCGGCCTCGATGCTGCGTTCGCCCCCGAGCTCGCGCACCCGCCCGCCCGCGGCGAGGCGGACGACCGTGGCGTCGCGCGCGGCGAGCAGCGCGGCGCGGTCGTCGATGCACGTGCCCGCGGAGACGCCGGGCGTGCCGGGAAGGACAACGTAGGTGGCGAAGCCGTGCCGCAGGACGAAATGCTCGTCGCTGCGCGAGACCGGGACGACTCTGGTCTGCCCGGCCTCGCGGATGCGCGGCGTCTTGGCGGGGGAGAAGGCCTGCGTGCGGCTGCGCCGCAGCATGATCGTTGTCGTCTGGTCGCCGGCGATCGCGCCGGCGTAGGCGCCGGAGAGCGGGGGCGGGATCACGATGGCGGCCAGCTTCTCGAAGACCGCGAAGACGATGTCGCCGTCCGCGAACTCGGCGAGCGGGCGCCGCGCCGCGCCGCTCGCGCCGGCGACCTGGTCGAGCCGCGCGACGTCGACGCGGCTCAGCGTCCCGGGCGGCTCGCACGCGGCGGACGCGGCACCGTGGCAGAGCAGGACGGCGAGGAGGCCGAGGACGACGTCACGCGTGCAGCGAGAACCCCGCACGGGCGCCTCCGTCCTGGGCCGGTCGGGCGGCGGGCCCGGGCGCCGGCGCCGCGGGCGCAGGCGCAGGCGGTGCGGGCGAGCGGGCGATCTCCGCCCAGGCGCGCTCGAGGTCCGAGAACAGCGCGAGGACGTGGTCGTAGAGCGACGCGTCGCCGCGCACGTCGATCTTCATGACCACGACCTGGACGTGGCCGTAGATCGTGTCGAGCTGGCGGGCGATGGCGCCCCCGCGCTCGAGGTCGAGATGGCCGCGAAGCACGGTCACGATCTCGGAGATGCGCAGGTTCTCGTTGAAGCGGGCCTCGATGCGGCCCTCCGCTGCCGCGGCGGCGCCGGCGCGCGCGTGCTGCATCGCCCGGCCGAGCAGCATCTGGACGAGGCGCGCCTTGTTGGCCGCGTCGATCGACGTTTCGCGGTAGCGCGTGGAGATGTCCGCCATGCCCTGGCTCAGGGAACATGGCGGATGGGGTATTCGCCCTCCGCCATGATGTGCTGCGCGGCGGTTCTGCGCCGCGTCTCGAGCAGGATGGGAGCGCGGAGGTTGAGCGTCACGCCGCTCTCCGCGCGCGCGTTGGCGATCACGAGGATCGCCGTTGCGGCGGGATCGAAACCTTCGTCCGCGCATGCCGCCATGACATGCGCGCGCACGTAGAGCGAGGCGCCCGGCGCGTCCGGGAAGACGAGGAACGCGACGCGCGGGTCCTCCAGGCTCTGCAGCAGGTTGAGCGGGCCGAAGCGCGCGCGCTCGAGCTGGATCCCCGCGAAGGAGCGCAGCGCCGGGAAGCCGGCCAGCCCCCCGGGCATGTCGATGACGAGCGCCGGATCGATCCATCGCGGGCCGACGCGCGTCTGGTAGACGTTGTCCCGCGGGTCGGCGAGCGCGGGCTCGCGCGCGAAGCCGAGGTTGGGCGGCGGGGGCGCGGAGGGAAGTCGGCGGGAGATCTCGGCGAGCATCGCTGGCGCCTCAGCGCATGTGGTTGACGAGGGAGAGTTCGCCGAACTTCGACAGCATCATGTAGGCGGCCTCGAGCTGGACCTGCTGGGCGGCGATCTTGGACATCAGTTCCGCGACATCGACGTCTCTTATCTCCGAATTGGTCGATTCGGCCCCGATGAGCGCGGTCTCGAAGCTTGACTGCAGCTGCGCGACCTCTCCCGCCCGCAGCCCGACCGTGGCGCGCAGCCCGCCGAAGTCCTCGATCGACTCGATGAGCAGCGCGTTCGCCTGCCTGACGAGGCGCGGGCCGTCCGGTCCCTGCATGTCGGCGTTCTCGAGCTGGCGGAGCGCGCGCACGAGCTTCTCGATGGCGGGCTCGTCGACGCGCGCCGTCGGCGCGATCGAGATGCCCCCCGTCACGCGTCGCGCGAGCGCGTCGCGCGTGCCGCCGACCGTCGCGTAGTCGACGGTGCGCACGTCGATGTCCGCCCGTTCCCGCGTGTTGCGGACGCGTGCCTCGACCGCGCCCGCGACGTCGGCCGCGATGGAGACGACGCCGCCCGGCGTGGCGTCCCCGACATTCCCGAGGATGTAGAGCGCGCCGGTATCCGCCCTGATCTCGACCACGGCGCCCAGCCGTCCCGCCGCGGCGAGCGCGGCGCGAAGGTTGTTGGCAGTGGCGCCGGCGTCGATCAGGCCGCCCTGCGTCGCGACCGCCGCATCGACCGCGAGCCCGTCGGCGAAGGTCGCCGTGATGCGCGTCGCGGGCGCCGAACGGTCGAACGCCACGGTCCATTCGTCGCGGAAGGCAGCCGGGGGGGTGTCCGGCGCGATGTCGTTGAACAGGAAGCGTCCCTCGGATTGCCGGTTCAGGACGTTGAGCGCGTCGTCGAGCATCGCGCGCGCCTGCGCCGCGACCTGGTAGAGGTCGACCTTGGGGTTCGTGACGCCCATCGCCTGGACCAGCATGGCGCGGCCGCGCTGGGCGATGTCCTGGAGGTTCCCGAGCGCCTCGTCGGTCGCGTCGAGCGTGCGCCCGAGCCCCTTGAGGGTGTCCATCGCCGCGAGGATGCCGTTCTTCTCGTTGCCGACGTCGAGCAACCGGCCCGCGCTCGCGCCGAGGTCGGACAGGCGCGTGTCGCGCCGACCGCTGGTCGCCTGTGTCTGCAGGGTCGACATCTGGCGCTGCTGCTCGAGTACCGAGCCGACGCGCGAGGAGAGGGACTGGAAGGTACCGATGCGCATGGGTCAGATCTGCAGCAGGCGCTGGAAGAGGTCGCCGACGGTCGAAAGGACGCGGGCGGAGGCGGCGTAGGCGTTCTGAAGCAGGATCAGCTGCGCCATCTCCTCGTCGACATTGACCCCGCTGAGCGACGCGAATTGCTGTGCGAGCGCATCCTGCACCGCCGAGCTTTCCGCGCGACGCGCCTGCGCGTCGGCGTTCGCGCCGGCCGCCTCGGCGAGCCTGTCGCGCACCATCGATGCAAGGTTCGCGCGGCGACCATCGGGGTCCGCGATGATCGCGCGCGTCGCCTCGAGCGCGGCTGCCATGGCCTCGAGCCCGCGGCCGTCGCCGGCTCCTCCTGCAAGGGCGCCGACGAGATCGGCGGCCGGGTCGACGATGCCCGTCGCGAGCCGCGAGGGGTCGGCCGCGAGGTCCGTGCGCATCGCGATGGTGCTCGCGGAGGGGAGGAAGGCCCGGAACACGGTGCCAGCCTCCGGCGCCGCCGCACCCCATGCCCGATCGAGGGTCGCGGTCTGGGTCGTGGCGTCCCAGGCGACCACCCGGCGCAGGTCCAGTTCCCCGGCGACTGGACCGGGAACGGCGATCTCGCGGCCGACCATGCCCTCGAGACGCTTCGCGTTGCCGGCGACGCGAAGCGTCGCGGAAGCCGGCGCGCCGACGTCGGCAGCGACGCGGACCTCGAAGGCGAGCGTGTCGGCCGAGTTGGCACCGACGAAGACGTCGTCGAGGTGCAGCGCCTGCTTCAGCCCTGGCCCGGTGCCTCCGGAAGCGATCTCGATGGAGAGTCCCCGCGCGCGGCTCGCCTGGTTCACGGAGATGGAGATGCGACCCGCTTCGCGCGCGACGTCCAGGTAGGGATCGCCGTCGGGATCGAGTTCCGCCTCCAGGGCTGAGCGCAGGCTCGCCGTGTCATGCGCCGTCGTCCCCGCGGCAAAGCCGATCTGCGCGACCACGCGACCCGTCTCGTCGCGTAGCATGATGATCGTCCTGGAAAGATCGACCTGCTGGAACGAATCGAAAGGATAGGCAGACGTCCAGCTGGAACGCCGCGCCGGGGAAACGGATGCCGCATGGGCGCCGTTCACCGCCGCCGCCAGCTCTGCCGCGATCTCGTCGAGGCCGGAGAGGATCCCGGGAATGTCGTCGTCGCGCAGTTGCCGCAGGGCACCGAGTTCGCCGCCGTCGATCTCGCCGTCGATGGCGGTCCCGTCGACGAGCAGGCTCGCGCCCTCGGGGCCGTGGCGCACCTCGATGCGCGCCGCGGTGAGGTCGAAGAGCGGGCGCCCCTGGCCTGCATAGAGCGCGATGTCCCGCGACCCGCGGTCGAAGCGGTTGATGGGCAGCAGCTCGCTGATCTGCGCGATGATCGCGTCGCGCCTGTCCTCGAGCGTGCGGAGCGCGCGGGTGTCGTAGGCGGTCGTGACGATCGTTTGGTTCGACGTCCCGAGTTCGCCGAGCCGGGTCGCGAGGTCGGCTGCAAGTTCCGCGTAGCGCGCGTCGAGGGCGCCGCGCAGTTCCGAGAGGAGCCCCGACATCTGGTTGAGCCTGCGCGCCAGCCGGTCCGCGCTCACCGTGATGGCGCGACGCAGGACCGGATCCGAGGGCGATGCCGCGGCGCGCGCGACATCTGCGCGAAAGCCGGCGAGCATCGTGTCGAGGCGCGCGGCCTCGTCGCCGCCGGCCACTATGTCCTCTATGCGCTGGCGCGTGTCGGCCGCGCTCGCGGCCGCCGCAAGCTCGCTGCGCGCGTCGCCGAGCTTCGCGGCGAGGAACCGGTCGACGAACCTCTCGATCGACGCGATCTCCACGCCACCCCCGAGCCTCGCCGTCACGACCGCGTTCTCGCGGACGTAGCTGGGGTTGCTCGCGTTCGCGACGTTGCTCGACAGCACCTCTATCGAGCGCTGGGCTACGCCGAGCCCCGAGAGGGAGCTGTTTATGGATCCGAGCAGGGACATGTCCGCCACTCCCTCCGCAAGACCCGTGCCAGTCGCTGCCGCCAAGAATCTTGGCGGTCATCCACCGAGCGAGCGCAGGAATTCGGCGGCGACGCCCCGCAGCGCCGGGCTCGAGAGCATCCCACCGATGAGCGCGAAGCCGGCGAGGATCTGCAGCGGCATGGCCAGCATCGATACGGGGAAGGCCGGCAGGAAGCGGTTCGCGAGGCCGGACGCGGCGTTGACGGCAGTGTTGAAGATGGCGACCGGGGCCGCCATCACGAGGCCGAGGACGATCGCGCGGCCCGAGACCGAGATCGCGTCGCGAAGCCCGGCGCCTCCGGCCGCCGCGGATCCCGGCGGCAGCGCGAGAAGCATGTGGAGGAAGCCGAGGTCGAGCAGCAGCACGAGCCCTGCGAACACAAAGATGATGTCGACCAGGCCCGATTGCTGGGCCTCGAGCGGATTCGTCTGCGCCGCCATCTGCAGGCCGATGGTGCTGGAGACGACCGCGCCGGCCATCTGCATCGCGATCACCAGCGCGCGGCCCGCCAGCCCGATCACCAGGCCCTCGCTGGCGGCTGCGGCGCTCGCCTCGGCGAGGCCGCGTCCGCCGGGGAACTCCGGCGCCACGCCCCCGAGCAGGGCGGTCAGGCACAGGGCCAGCGCGAAGCGCCATCGCATCGCGGCGAACGCGTCGCCGGTGAGCGGCAGCGCCATCAGCATCGCCGTGAAGCGCAGCAGCAGCGGCGCATGGCCCAGATAGGCGGAGAGTTCGAAGACGACGGGCATCCGTTTCATCGCGCTGGCACGACGCTTGCTTCGTCGGGGCGTGGGCGTAGTGCGCCTGATGATTTCTTGTCGGTCCCTAGTGTCAGGCGACCGCGTGGAGCGTGGCGATGAATGATCCGATCCGGAGCGTTGCGACGACGAGGCCGGGCGTCGAGCGCCGCGGCGGCGTGGACGCCGCCGCGCAGCAGCGCTTCCTCGCGATGCTCGCCACGGTGCGGCCGGTCGAACTCGGCGACGACATCGGCGGCGAGGCTGCGCGGACCATCGACGAGCCTGTTCGCGCCTCGTCGATCGCGGTGCCTGGCAGCGAGCCCGCGACGCGCCGCGACCCGCCCCGCTCCGAACCCGCGTCCCGCCCCGAGCCCGCGTCCCGCCCCGAGCCCGCGTCTCGCCGAGAAGCGCTGGCGACGACGCGAATGACCGATGCCGGGCATGCGAGCGTCGCCGATCGGTTCCCGACGGCCGGCCGCCTGGCGTCCCTCGCGTCGTCCCCCTCCATGGCCTCGGCCTCGTCGCGCCAGCAGGCTGGTTCACCCATGCGCATGCCGGACGCGGATGCGCGCGGCCGGCGCGCCGACACGCGGAGCCCCGACACGCGGAGCCCCGACACGCGGAGCCATGCTCTTGCTGCACCCCGCGCCAGCGGCGCGCTGGCTCCCGCGCATGTCCCGGCCCCTTCGGTCGAGGCGTCTCCCGCCCTGCAGCAGGCGGCCGGCATGCCGTCCGCCGGCGATCCTTCCCCCGCCATCGCAGGCAAGCGGCACGAGGCGCGCATGACTGGCGCCGAGCCCGGCCACGCGCCGCGGCCGGGCGCGCGTACCGACGGCGTCGAGCTTCTCCTGCTACAGGGCCTTCCCGAGGCGCGCGCCTCCCTCGCCGCGCTGGCGGCCTCCGAGGAAGCGCCGCGCGAGATCCCGCCCGCCATGGTCGGGGCGCATGCGCCGCGCGCCGACGCGCGCCAGCAGCAGGCACTGCGCGCGGTCGCAGACGCGGCGGAGGGCGAGGCGGAAGCTGGCGCCCCGGCGGACGCTCCCGATGCCGAGCTCGGCGCCCTGCTGCGCCACATGTCCGGTTCCGGCGCGCCGCTGCGCGCCCAGCGCATGGCCGACGGTTCCTGGGTCGCGCGCCTCGTCTTCCCCGGCGAGGGCGCCGTGTCCATCCGCATCTCCCAGTCCCCGGACCTCGTGAGCGTCAGGCTCGGCGGCGACGGAGAGCTGGCGAAGCGCGTGCGCGAGGCCATCGAGGGCGGGCTTGCGCGCCAGGGCCGTCGCGTGGCCGTCGACACGACCGATGCAGGCTGACGGAGGCGCACATGGCTGATCTCTCCATCCTCGGCGGCGCGAAGGCCGCCACCCCGGCGAGCGCGATGGCCAGCTCGGGGCAGAAGCTGGTCGGCAGCAACTTCGACTCGTTCCTGAAGATGCTGACGACGCAGATGACCAACCAGAACCCGATGTCTCCGATGAGCACGCATGAATTCACGGCGCAGCTCGTCCAGTTCTCGCAGGTGGAGCAGCTGATGAACATGTCGCGCTCGGTGGAGCGCGGCGTCAGCGTCCAGGAATCCACGAACCTGCTGCAGGCGGCGTCGCTGGCCGGGCAGACCGTGTCGGTCAGGTCGGAGATGGTCGAGGTGGTGGGCGGAGGCTCGTCCTTCGACATCGACGTACCCGCGGGCATGAGCGGCCTGCGCGCCTCGCTGCTCGACGCGTCGGGCGCGGTGCTGGCGCGCAGCGACCTGCCGGCCGGGACGGGGCATCGCGCGGTGTCGCTGTCGCCGAGGTTCCCGTCGGGAGCCCCGCTGCCGGACGGCAGCTACAGGATCCAGGTCGTCGGGCGCGGCGCGAACGGCATCGACGTGCCGGTGCCGACGACGGCGAATGTCCGCGTGTCGAGCGTCGAGCGCGCGACGGACGGGGTGAAGCTCAGGACCACGACCGGCAGCGTCGCGCTGCAGGACGTGGTCGCGATCAGGTAACGGGACGGAAGGAAGCGCACGATGTCGATCTTCAGCGCGATGAGCACGGGCGTCTCCGGTCTCGCGGGGCAGTCCAAGAAGTTCCAGACCATCTCGGACAACGTCTCGAACATCGGGACGACGGGCTACAAGGCCACCAAGATGGATTTCTCGTCCCTCGTGGTCGAGAGCGCCATGGCCACGGCCTACGCGCCGGGCTCGCTGCTTGCGCGACCGCGGCGCGAGATCGACGCGCAGGGGACGATCCAGGTCACCAACAGGGCGACGGATGCCGCGATCACCGGCAACGGGTTCTTCGCGGTGCGGTCCGATCCAGCGTCGCCTAGCATCGAGTTCACGCGCGCCGGCAGCTTCGACGTCGACCCCATGGGCTTCCTGCGCAACGGCGCCGGCAAGTACCTCATGGGCTTTCCCGTCGGCGCCGACGGCGTGATCTCCGGCGCGACCGAGGGCGACCTACGGCCCGTGTCGATCTCCGGCGTCACGGCGGCGGCGAGCGCGACCAGCGACATCGGCGTGACGGCCAACCTTCCGGCGGATCCCACCGCCGCGCGCGAGGCCGCCGTCTTCAACGGCATGACCGGGCCGATGGTCGCCGACCCGGCGGACCCGACGCACACGCTGCTGCGCATCGCAGACCGCCAACCCAGGATCGGCGAACGCTGGGCATTCGCCGTGACGACCCCCGGGGTCGGCGGGGCGGCCGACGCCACCGCGACCTTCGAGGTCGTCGCCCGCGCGGGCGAGACGATCGACGACGTCATGGAGCGGCTGGAGACCGCCTCGGGCGGCGCGCTCGACTGGACGCCGAACGACGATCCGTCCCGCGCCGGCACGCTCGAGGTGTCCGCGTCGCTGGACGACATCGCGCTGTTCACGCATGGCGGCTTCCGTACCCCCGCGACCGTCTACGACTCCCTCGGCAACGCGCATCGCCTCGACGTCGTCTGGACAAAGACGGGCGAGGCGAGCGGCTGGAGCGTCGACGTTGACGGCCCGACGCTGTCGGGCGCGCCCAGCGGCACGCTCGGCGCCGGCTTCCCGCTCGACATCGGCTTCGACGGCACGGGCCAGCCCTCGTCCGGAAGCGGGGAACTGACCCTGGACATCACCTGGGACGCCTCGGTCACGACGGCCGTTCCCTCGCAGGTCACGCTCGACCTCGCCGGGATGACGCAGCTAGGCGAGACGTTCGAGATCGCGCAGGTCCGCGGCAATGGCGCTGGCCTTGGCCGCCTGGCGAGCGTGGCCCTCGACAATACGGGCTTCCTGAACATGACCTTCACGAACGGCGTCCAGCGGCCCGCTTTCATGGTGCCGCTCGCGACCTTCGCCGCGCCGAACCAGCTTTCCCCGATCTCCGGGAACAGCTATCGCGCGACGGTCTCGTCCGGCGCGTTCACCCTCTCCCGCGCGAACACCGGCTCCGCCGGGGGCATCGTCGCGGGCGCAACCGAGGCGTCGACGGTCGATATCGCCGCCGAGATGACGGACATGATCGTCACGCAGAACGCCTACGCGGCGAACGTCAAGACGATCACGACCGCGGACGAGATGCTCCGCGAGCTCAGCCGCCTGAAGTCCTGACCGCGCGACGTTGGCTGAAACCGCGCACGCACAGACGAGGATCCTGACATGGCATTGAACGTCATCTCCAACTTCGCGGCGAACATCGCCCACCGCAACCTGAAGAACTCCGACGCCGCGGCCACGAGTTCGCTCAACAAGCTGTCCTCGGGTTCGCGCGTGGTGTCCGCCAAGGATGACGCGGCCTCCCAGGCCATCGGCTCCGCCCTGAAGGCGGAGGTGATGGCGATGGAGCAGGCCACGGTGAACGCGCGGCAGGCCGGGAGCCTGCTGCAGATCGCCGACGGCGCCATGGCCAACGTCACCGAGATCCTGGTGCGCGCGAAGATGCTCGCGGTGCAGGCCTCGTCTGGCCAGTTCTCGCGCAACGAGCGCACGATGTTCGACAACGAGTACCAGTCGCTGCTTTCCGAGCTGGACCGAATCGCCATCACGACGAAGTTCGCGGGCAACCTGCTCGTCAACGGCACGGTCGAGGTGACGAAGCGGGTCAATGGCGTCTCGCACCAGGCCGACACGGACTACCTCAACTTCGTCGACGAGACGCGCGGCTTCGCCGACTTCACCTTCGAGGAGGACGTCGCCAGCTCCGTCTTCCGCATCTCCTACAACCAGGTGACGCGCGGCCTTACCGTGATGAACCAGGACTCGGGCGTCAGCCAGACCGTGGTGCTCGCCAACCGCTCGATTGTCCCCGGCAAGCCCGAGGTGGTGAAGTTCTCCCAGCTTGGTGCGACGGTCACGCTGAACGAGCTCTTCAACAAGAACACCGCGGGCTTCCCGAACGCCATCGGGTCGGTCGTCCTGAACATCTACGACAAGACCGCGGCCGCCGTCAACACGACCCAGGCGATCGCCCGGGCCACCGCCACGGAGAGTGCCCCGGAGGTCAAGCAGGTCGACAACGTCACCGTGTCGGGCACCATCCAGGCCGGCGACAGCTTCTCGCTGACGGTCGGTACCAAGACATACACCCATGTCGCCAGCAGCGACGACACCGCCGACAAGATCCGCAACGCGCTGGTCGGCCTCGTCAATGCCGACGCGGGAGCGGTGGTCACGGCGGCCGCCACGTCCACGGCCGGCCGCCTGACCTTGACCGCGGACGCCGCGAACGTGCCGTTTACCGCGAGCGCGTCGGCCACCAACCGCTCGACGGAGACGGTCGATGACCTCGAGGTGACGGGTGGCGGAAGCTCCGTCAACCTGATCAAGGCGGGCCCCGCCTTCGCGCGCCTGCCGCAGAAGCTCGCGATGCGCACCGATGGCGACCTCAAGGCCTTCTACATCTTCGCGGACACGGCGACGACGGACGTGTTGAAGGCGCGCCTGATGAACGACGCAGGCGTCCTCGACAAGGTGATCAGCCACGACACGAGCACGGTCTACGACTCGATCGAGGCCGTGCGCGCCATCGAGCCGGAACTGCGCGACCCGCCGGTCATCCTCGGCACGCTGCAGAGGGACGGCCAGGTCTACACGGCGGAATTGCGGGATCTCAGCATCTCGAGCGAGGCGGACAAGAACCTGGTCTGCACGATCCGGTTCGAGTCCCTCGAGGCCGCGGACACGAGCCAGAGCCTCAACTACGGGGTCATCGACCTCGCCACGCTGCCCCAGCTCGTCGGCGCGAACTCCGTCACCACGAAGGACACGAAGACCTTCAACTTCAAGCTCGGCACGGCGGCGCGCGACACGGACGTCCTCAGCTTCGAGGTCGACGCGATCACGACCAAGGCGCTGCTGCTCAACGGGACGAGCATCTCCGCGGAGGCGCAGGCGAAGGCGGCGTCGGCCGCCATCTCCGACGCCATCGTGAAGCTCAGCCAGACCCGCGCGGCGGTCGGCGCCTCGCAGAACCGGCTCGAATTCGCCTCCACCAACCTCGCCACCTCGATCGAGAACACCGAGGCTGCGCGATCCGACCTGCTCGACCTCGACGTGGCGCGCGAGATGACGAACTTCACCTCGAAGCAGATCCTGCTGCAGGCCGGCATCGCGATGCTCGCCCAGGCGAACGAGATGCCTAACAACCTGCTGCGCCTGTTCCAGCGCTGACGCGAGGGCGCGGGGCCAACTGACGGAGTGCGGACGTGGCCCTGACCACGAACACGAGCAAAGTCAGCACGGACGCGAACGGCCGCACGATCTTCTCGGGCGTGACTTCGGGGATCGACGCGAAGTCGATCGTCGACAACATCGTGAAGGCGCGCCAGTTCCAGATCGACAGGATCACGGCGACGATGGACGCCGGGAAGGTGCGTATCGCGGCCCTCGACAAGCTGCGGGGCAAGTCGATCGCGCTCGGCTCCGCCGTCTCCGAGCTCTACGGCAAGGTGTCCTTCGACAAGTCGGGCAGCGTCTTCGATCGCAAGACGCTGTCCGCGACCACCTCGCGCCGGGTGGCCGGCATTCTCGAGGCGGCGTCGAGCGCGCAGAGCCCGGCGGCCGACATCGTGAACGTGACCTCGTCGAATATCGCGGCGAAGGCGTCCCACGACATCGAGGTACTGGAGGCCGCGCGCGCCCATGTCCGCAAGGCGGTCTTCGCGACCTCGGGCGCGCTGGGGCTATCCGGCACGGTCGCGATATCGTCGTCGGCGATCGTCGAGACGGCGCGCAGCGACGGCGCCGCCGTGGCCGCGGAGATCGCGGCGCGCATCAACGGCGACGCGACGCTGTCGCGCCGCCTGACCGCCGAGGTCGCCAGCGGGGCGCTGGTCGTGACGGCGAAGGCCGCCGGCGTCGCCGTCCCGTTTTCCCTCTCCGACGCCACGGCCGGCACGGCTGCGCTACCCCCGACCTCGGGCGTGGCGGCGGCGACCGGCGTCA
>VGDA01000061.1 GCA_016869915.1 Alphaproteobacteria bacterium | reverse complement strand
GCCGTCGAAGCCTAGCTCGCGCGCCGCGGCGGCGCCGCGCGCGTAGGAGGCGGCGACCGCGCGGATGTCGGCCTCGTCCATCGCGCGCACGACCTCGGCGCCGTCCGCGCGCAGCGCCATGGGGCCAAAGCCGGGCACGGCCGGATCGGGCGCCATGCCGAGGCGGCGATAGGAGCCGACATGCCAGAGCTGCGGGACCATCAGCGCGCCGGCGCCGTGGACGCCGCGCAGCACCTCGCGCCAGCCCGCGAGCGCCTCGGCGCCGAAGAAATGCGGCACGTTCTGGTAGCAGGCGGCGCCAGGGTGGTCGATGAACGTGCCTTCGCTCACGACCATGCCGACGCCACCCTCGGCGCGGCGGCGGTAAAAGGCGGCGACGTCGGGGCCGGGCACGCCGCCGGGCGAGCGCTGGCGCGTCATCGGCGCCATCACGATCCGGTTGCGCAGCTCGCCGGCACCGAAGCGCATCGGGCGGAACATCGGATCGTCGTTCACCTGCGCGGCTCTCCCCCAAGTCGTCGCCACGAAGCTCTACAGCACGCTCGCGCGCAGCGCATCTCTCCTTGTCGCGCCGGGGCCCGGCCCTAGAATGCGCGCCACCAGGGGAAGCGGGGACAGGCGATGCGCATCGGCTTCGTGGGGCTCGGGCTCATGGGCGTGCCCATGGCGGCCAACATGGCGCGCGCGGGCCACGCGCTCGTCGTGCACAGCGCCAACGCCGGCTCGGTCGCGAAGCTGCAGGCCGAAGGCGCGCGCGTCGCGGGCTCGGTCGCGGAGGTCGCGGGCGCCGTCGACGTCTTCTGCGCCTGCCGCGTGACGCCCGAGCAGTCGCGCGAGGTCTTCCTGGGCGAAGGCGGCGTCGCCGCGACGGCGCCGGCGGGGCTGCTCTGCATCGACTTCGCCACCGTCGATCCCGGCACCGCGAAGGAGATCGGCGCGGCGCTCGCCGCGCGCGGCATCGGCTTCCTCGACGCGCCGATCAGCGGCGGCCCCTACGCCGCGGTCGACGCCGCGCTCACGGCGATCGTCGGCGGCGCGGAGGCCGATGTCGCCCGCGCGATGCCGGCGCTGCGCGCGACCTGCAAGGAGGTCCGGCACATGGGCCCCGTCGGCGCCGGCGTCACGACCAAGCTCTGCAACAACCTCATCTCGATCACGACGCACGCCCTGCTCGCCGAGGCCATGGTGCTGGGCGCGAAGGCGGGCATCGACGGTCGACGCCTCTACGAGACGCTGCGCGCCAGCTCGGCGCGCAGCAACACGCTGGAGCGCGTCGTGCCGAAGCATTTCCTGCCGCGCAACTTCGAGGCCGCCGCGAGCATCGCCACGATCATGAAGGACCTCGGCTGCGCCATCGACCTCGGACGCGCGATGGGCGTCGACCTCACGCTCGCGGAGGCGGCGATGCGCCGCTACGAGGAGGCGCGCGACGCCGGGCATGTCGCGCGCGACATCGCCGCGGTGATCCTGCCGATCGAGGAGAAGGCAGGCGTGAAGGTCGGGGGCTCCTGAGATGGCGGGCACGACCCCGGTCGCGATCGTCACCGGCGGGGCGCGCGGCATCGGCCTCGCGACCTGCGCGACGCTGCTCGCGCGCGGCTGGCGCGCCGTGGCGCTCGACCGCGACGCGCCGGGCGAGGACGCGCCCGGCGGCGAGGGCTTCGCGTGGATCGCCGCCGACGTGGCGGACACCGCCTCGGTCGACGCGGCGATCGCGGCCGCGGCCGCGCGCTTCGGGGCGATCGACGCGCTCGTGAACTGCGCGGGCTTCAACCGCCACCAGCCAGTCGCCGAACTCGAGGACGCGACCTGGCGCTCGATGCTCGACGTCCATGTCGGCGGCACTCTGCGCGCCTGCCGCGCGGCGCATCCCTGGCTCAGGGCCTCCGCACGTGGCGCGGTCGTCAACTTCTCCTCGATGGGCGCGCGCATCGGGCGCCCGCGGCGCGCGCCCTACGCCGCGGCGAAGGCCGGGATCGAGGGGCTGACGCGGACGCTCGCGATCGAGTGGGCGCCCGACGCGATCCGCGTCAACGCGGTCTGCCCCGGCGTGGTCGGCACGCGCATGGTGCGCGACAACATCGCGCGCGGCGCGGTCGACGCGGCGAGCCTGGTCGCCGGCATACCGATGCGCCGCTTCGCCGAGCCCGCGGAGATCGCCGCGGTCGTGGCGTTCCTGGCCGGCGCGGAATCGAGCTACATGACCGGGCAGGTCCTGGTCGTCGATGGCGGCGCGACGATCAACGGAGACTGGTGAGACCATGGGCAAGGACCACGGCGACGACATCGACGCGCTTCCCCTCTTCCCCTTCGCGCGCACCGATCCCTTCCACCCACCAGCGCAATACGCCGAGGCGCGCCGCCAGTGCCCGGTCTCGCCGGTGCGGCTGTGGAACCGCCAGCGCGCCTGGCTGCTGACGAGGCTCGCCCAGTTCCGGTCCGTGCTGCAGGACCGGCGCTTCAGCGGCGAGTTCGCGCGGCCCGACTTCCCGGCCGTCACGGAGGCGCGCGTCGCCATCGACAAGGCCGAGCGCGCCTTCGTCGGCATGGACAACCCGCGCCACCAGCATTTCCGGCGCATGTTCACGCGCGAGTTCTCCCACAAGCGGATGATGGCGCTGCGCCCGCGCGTCGAGGCGATCGCGGCCGACCTCCTCGACCGGATGGAGCGCAAGGGCCCGCCCGCCGACCTCGTCGCGGACCTCGCGGTGACGCTGCCCGCGCTCGTGATGTGCGAACTCTTCGGCTCGCCCTACGAGGACCACGCCTACATCATGAAATGCGCCGCCGGGCGCCACGGGCTGCGGCAGACGCCCGAGGAGGCCGCGCGCACCGCGAGCGACCTCGTCGCCTATTGCCGCGCGCTCATCGACGCCAAGGAGCGCCAGCCCGCCGACGACATGCTGAGCCGCGTGATCGCGGAGTTCGTGCTGCCCGGCACGCTCGGCCGCGACGAGTTCGCCGACATCTGCGCGATGATCCTGCGCGCCGGCCACGACACGACGACCAACATGATCGGCGTCGGCACCCTCGTGCTGTTCCAGCATCCCGAGCAGCTCGCGCGGCTGAAGGCCGACCCGTCGCTGGTCGAGCAGGCGGTCGAGGAATTGCTGCGCTACGTCACGCCCGTGCAGTTCGCGCCGCGCCGCGTCGCGCTCGAGGACGTCGAGCTCTGCGGCATGCGCATCCGCAAGGGCGACGGCATCTTCGCGGTCGCGCCCTCGGCCAACCGCGACGAGGACGCGTTCCCGGACCCCGACCGGCTCGACATCGGGCGCGACGCCTCGCAGCACGTCTCCTTCGGCTACGGCATCCACCAGTGCCTGGGCCAGGGCCTCGCGCGCATCGAGCTGCACGTGGTCTTCACGGCGCTGTTCGCGCGCTTCCCCGGGCTTCGGCTCGCCTGCAGGCTCGAGGACGTGCCGTTCAAGTACGATTCGCAGATCTTCGGTACCTACAGGCTGCCGGTCGAATGGTGACGGCGGGCGAAGGGCGGGGACGAGGACGGGGAACGATGCCGGGATACAGGGTGGAGGTCGACGCGACGCGCTGCATCGGCTCGGGCCAGTGCGTGGCGCGCGCGCCCGAGGTGTTCGACCAGCGCGAGGAGGACGGCATCGTCGTCCTCCTGCTGGCCGACCCGGGGCCCGCGCGCCGCGAGGCCGTCGCGAAGGCCGCGCTGCTCTGCCCGGCGCAGGCGATCTCCGTCGTCGAGGCGCCCTGAGGCCTCAGCCCGCGCCGCGCGCCCGCAGCCGCGACGGCAGCCAGGCCGCGAGGAGGAGGGCCGCGGCGGCGACGTTGCTCTCCCAGCCCGGGAAGATCAGCAGCACGCCGGCGGCGAGCGCGGCCACGCGCTGCCAGGGCGCGAGCGGCCCGGACATCCAGCCGATCAGCGCGACGGAGACCGCGAGCAGGCCCAGCAGCGTCGGCACCATCACCATCATGACGTCGACGAACGACCCCTGCAGCAGCAGCTCGGGCGAGTAGACGAACATGAAGGGCACGACGAGCGCCGGCAGCGCGATGCGCGTCGCGGCGAAGGAGACGCGCATGCCCGAGTCCCCGGCGATGCCCGCGGCGACGTAGCAGGAGACCGCGGTCGGCGGCGTCAGGTCGGAGATGACGCCGAAGTAGAAGACGAAGAGATGCGCGGCCAGAAGCGGCACGCCCATCTTCGCCAGCGCCGGCGCGACCAGGATCGCGACGATCAGGTAGGTCGCCGTGGTCGGCAGGCCGGTGCCGAGCAGGATCGCGGCGACCGCCGTCAGCAGCAGGAGGACGAAGAGCGAGCCGCCCGAGTAGCCGAGGATCAGCGAGGTGAACTTGAGGCCGAGCCCGGTGAGGTCGGTGATGTTCATCACCACGCCGATGATCGCGCACGCCGCGGCGATCATCACCGCGCCACGCGAGGCTTCCTCGAGCGCGTCGAGGATGGGCCGCCAGACGACGCGCCGCTGCACGACCCATTCGCGCAGCATCCACACCGGCACGAAGGCGGCTGCCGCATAGGCGCCGGCGCGCCCGGGGGAGACCTGCACGATCGCGAGGTAGTAGACGAGCACGCCGACGGGCACGAGGAAGTGCCAGCCCTTGCGCAGGGTGTCGGAGAGCCTCGGAAGCTCCGCGCGCGGCGTGCCCTTCAGCCCGCTGCGCGCGGCCTCGAGGTCGGCGGTGAAGAACAGCGAGACGAAGTAGAGCACCGCGGGGATGAAGGCCGCCTTGGCGACCTCGTAGTAGGGCACGCCCAGCAGGTCGGCCATGATGAAGGCCGAGGCGCCCATGATCGGCGGCGTGATCTGCCCGCCGACCGAGGCCGCGGCCTCGAGCGCGGCGGCGATGCGCGGCGCGTAGCCGCTGCGGATCATCGTCGGGATGGTGACGACGCCGACCGCGGCGGCGTTCGCGGGCCCCGTCCCCGTGATCGTCGCGAAGAGCGCGCTGGCGAAGACGGAGACCTTGGCGGCGGAGCCGCGCGACGTGCCGATCAGGGCGCGCGCGAGGTCGATGAAGAACTCGCCGCCGCCCATGCGCATCATGACGGCGCCGAAGAGCACGAAGACGTAGACGTAGGTCGCGCTGGCGCCGGTCGCCGTGCCGAATATGCCTTCCAGCCGGATGTAGAGCGACGCGATGATCGCCGTGTACTCGAAGCCGGGATGGCCGAGGAAGCCGGGCAGGCTGGCGCCGAACACCGCGTAGACGACGAAGGCGAGCGCGATGATCGCGAGCGATGGCCCCGCGGTGCGGCGCGTGGCCTCGAGCAGCAGCAGCAGCAGGATCGTGCCGCCCGCGATGTCGAGCCAGGTCGGGTCGATGACGCGGAAGATGCCGGGATTCGTGAACTCGACGGCGGCATAGACCGTCACCGCGACGCCGGCCGCCGCGAGGATCCAGCGCAGCGCCAGGTCGGCGACGCGCGGGAGCTCGCGGGCGGGGGTGATGAGGAAGAGCAGCGACAGCGCGAAGGCGAGGTGCACGCTGCGCTGGATCATCGGCGAGAAGGTGACGGTGAAGGCGGTATAGAGCTGGAAGCACGCCATCGCGAGCGCGATGGCGCGCGCCGCCAGGCGCATCCACGGGGTGGAGTCCTCGCCCTCCGCCCCTTGCCCCGACTGTTCCGCCGCCATCGCCGCCCCTCCCCTCGCGCCTGCTTACTTCAGCAGGCCCTTCTCGCGCAGGTAGCGCTCGGTGCCGGGATGCAGCGGGAAGCCCGGGTGCTTCGCGGTGTTCTCCGCAGTCGAGGTGTTGGCCGCGCGGAAGGCGGAGACCAGCTCCTCGTACCTCTCGCCGATCACCTTGGCGATCTGGTAGGCCGTCTCCTCGGGGAAGTCGGCATGCGTGGCGACGTAGAACCACTCCGTGAAGCTCGGGACGTCGCGCGACTGGTCCTTGAGCGAGTTCGCGTAGACGTCCTTCGAGATCGTGTAGGCGCTGTACCAGCGGTGGTCGGCGTTGATCTTCGCGATCTCGTCGGCCGACATGCCGACGAGGCGCGCGCCGCGCGGATGCGTGGCGAGCTCGGTCACCACCGGGCAGGGCAGCGGGCAGAGGAAGGAGAACGCCTCGATCACGTTGTCCTTGTAGGCGTTCATCGACTCGCCCTTGCCGAGGTAGTCGAGCCTGAAGTCGCCCTCCTTCATCCCAAGCACGGTGACCATGCGCAGGAAGAGGTTTGCCTCGCCGCCGGCCTTGATGCCGATCGACAGGCGCCGGCCCTTGAGGTCGGAGAAGGACTGGATGGGCGAGTTGGTCGGCACGAGCAGGTGGTAGGGGATGTTGAACATCGTGAAGAGCGTGCGGATGCGCGTCTTCGCCATCCCGTCCTTGCCCAGCACCTTCTCGGCGTCGCCCGGGCTCGCGCCCGCGATCTGCGCCGTGCCGCGCTCGAGCAGGATCACGTTCTCCGTCGAGCCGCCGGAGCGCGCGCTCGCCTCCATGCCGGGGATGTGCTTGTTGAGCAGCGGCGCGAGGGCCGCGAAATAGAGATGCGCCGTGCCGCCGGACGACGACCCGGCCATCACGATGCGCGTCTGCGCCGTGGCCGTGCCCGCGAGGGCGGCGGCAAGGGCGGCGCCAAAGGCGGCGGCCCCGATCTTCCTTGCAATGGTCATGCGATTTCCTCCGGTTCGAGGCCCGTCGACAGGCCGTTCATGGCAGGGATGTTGCCGCCAAAGCGGCCCGCGTCAAAGCGAATCAGCGCGGCGCCGTGCCCTTGACGACGGCGCGCTGCAGCACGCGGCGATGGCGGCTGGCGTCGTAGCCCCGCGTCGCGCGGTGCAGCAGGCAGCGATTGTCCCAGAAGACCAGGTCTCCGGGGCGCCAGACATGCGCATGGACGAAAGGGGCGGAGGTCGCGTGGGCCTGCAGGGCGCGGATGAGCTCGCGCCCCTCGGCCTCGTCCATGCCGTCGACATGCGAGCAGTACATGCCGAGATAGAGGCTCTTCTCCCCGGTCTCCGGATGCGTGCGCACGAGCGGGTGGAGCACCGGCGGCGTCGCCGCGCGCTCGGCGGGCGTGAGGGGGCGGTCGTTCGTGCTGGCGCGCATGTACTCGAAGCTGTGGACCGCCTTCAGCCCCGCGATGCGCCGACGCGTCGCCTCGGGCAGCGCCGCGTGGGCGCGCGTCATGTCGGCGAACTCGGTGTCGCCGCCCGAGGGCGGGAGCTCGATCGCCTGCAGCAGCGTCATCAGCGCCGGCACCGGCAGGTAGGACTTGTCGGTGTGCCAGTTGTAGTTGGATTTGATGTAGGAATCCTCGTCCGGAAGCCCGTCCGTGCCCAGGTTCGAGATGACGTGCACGTCCTCGAGCGTCGAGCCGTCGGGCTTGCGGAAGATGTTGCCCTCCACCTCGCCGAAATTCGCCGCGAAGCCGCGCATCGCGTCGGCGGAGAGCGACTGGCCGCGGAACACGACGAGGCGATGGCGCAGGAACGCGGCGAGGATCGCGGTGCGCGCCGCGTCGTCCAGCGGGCGCGACAGGTCGAAGCCGGCGCATTCCGCGCCGAACCCGCCTGGCAGTGGCACGAAGGCCGGAGCCGCTGTCATCGTCCTGGTTACCCCTTGCGCCCCCGGGCGCCGCGCCGCGTCGCGCGTGGGACTGCCCCGCGACGACGAGATGTTCACCGCCCGATTGCTATCGGATAGAAGGTTCGGTGTGTCAAGGAACCGGGGAAGGGGACCCATGATGCTGGCGCTTGTCACCGGCGCGGGCGGCGGCCTCGGCGAGGCGATCGCGCGGCATCTCGCGCGCGAGGGCTGGACCCTCGCGGTCGCGGACCGCGACGGCGCGGCGGCGGAGGCCGTCGCGCGCACGCTGCCGCGCGCGCGCGCCTTCGGCGTCGACGTGCGCGACGAGGCGGCGGTCGAGGCCGTGCTCGACGCGCTCGGCGAGGCGCCGGACGGGGTCGTCAACAACGCGGGCATCGTGCGCTTCGGGCCGCTCCTCGAGCACCGCATCGAGGATTTCCGCGAGGTGCTCGACGTCAACCTCGTGGGCACCTTCGTCGTCGCGCGCGCCGCCGGCAGGCGCATGGCCGCGCGCGGCTCGGGCGCGATCGTCAACATCACGTCGCTGAACGCGGTGGCGCCGAGCCCGGACGCCGGCGCCTACCCGGCCTCGAAGGCGGGCGTCGCGCTGCTCACGCAGCACCTCGCGCTCGCGCTCGGGCCGCGCGGCGTGCGCGTCAACGCGGTCGGCCCGGGCTTCATCGACGCGGGCATGTCGGCGCCGATCTACGCCGACCCGGCCGCGCGCGCGGCGCGCAGCGCCGCGGTGCCGCTGCGATCGCTCGGCGAGGCCGGCGACGTCGCCTCGGTCGTCGCCTTCCTGCTCTCCGACGGCGCGCGCTACGTCACCGGCCAGCACATGCTGGTCGATGGTGGCGTGTCGTTCAGCCTCAAGGACCACCTGCCGCGCAAGGCCCCGGAACGGAGGGACGGACGATGAGCGCCACCGCCATCTCGGCGCGCGACTGCGCGCGCAGGATCGCCGACGCGATCGAGGCGCATCGCGGCGACGTCCCGGCGCTTGGCGCGGCGATGGAGCGCGCGCTGGGCGAGCTCATGCGCCGCGACGACCTCTTCGAGCTCGGCGCGCCGCGCGAGGGCAACAACGTCGCGGTCTCGCGCTACCTCTACTTCGACGGCGAGCTCTCCATCCTGCTCTACGAGGTGCCGAAGGGCCGGCCCATCCCGCCCCACGACCACGGCACCTGGGAGACGGTCTCGGTCTGGCGAGGCCGCATGCGCCACGTCGTCTACGAGCGCGCCGACGACGGCGCGCGCCCGGGGCATGCGGAGCTGCGCGCGATCGACGACCGCGTGCTCGCGCCCGGCGACTTCGCGATCGTTGCGCCGCCGCGCGACATCCATGGGTTCGTCGCGCTCGAGGACGGCACCTGGGGCATCACGGTGGTCAACGGCCCGTACAAGGCCGAGCGCCACTACTATCGTCCCGAGGACGGGACCTACGAGATCCGCCGGCAGCGCAACGCGCGCTGACCGCACCGCAAGAGGGAGGACGCGCATGGCCGGCATCGGCGAGGCGAAGCTCATCGACCTGCACGCCCATGTGCGCCTGCAGGCGACCAATGGCGCGGCGGGGCGGCACGGGCCCGAATTCGGCGTCGACGAGGCCGGGAAGCCCTGGTACCGCGTCGGCAACTACAGGCTGGTGGGCGTCAAGCACACGGGCAGCCCCTTCACCGATCCGGAGCTGCGCCTCGCGAAGATGGACGAGGCGCATATCGACTTCCAGGTCCTGTCGCCGAGCCCCCTCACCTACTTCCACCACATCGACCTCGCCGAGGCCCTGCCCTTCTGCCGGCGCCACAACGACGCGATGGCGGAGCTCGTGAAGGCCTACCCGGGGCGGCTGGGCGGGCTCGCGGCGCTGCCGATGCAGGATCCCTCCGCGGCGCGCGACGAGCTGCACCGCGCGGTCGAGGAGCTCGGGCTCTGGGGCGCCGCGATCGGCACGGAGTTCAGGGACCCGCTGCACAGCCCGGCCTTCGACCCGTTCTACGAGAGCTTCGTGAAGCTTGACGTGCCGCTCTTCATCCACCCCGCGCCCGCGGGCATCGACGGGCCGCCGGGCGATCCCGCCCTCAAGCGCTTCGACCTCGACATCATCGTGGGCTTCGGCGCGCAGGAGGCGATCGCGGTCTCGACGCTGATCTTCGGCGGCGTGCTCGACCGGCACCCGAGGCTCGACGTGTGGATCAGCCATGGCGGCGGCTCGACGCCGGTGATGGTCGGCCGCCTCGCGCAGGCCGGGCGCAAGCGCCCCTGGGCGATGGCCGAGCACCGGAAGGACGGCGCCTTCGAGGAGCGGCTGTCGCGGATCTGGTTCGACACGCACCTGGGCGACCCGCGCGCGCTGGCGCTGCTGCAGTCGATCGTGGGCACCGAGCGCCTGACCTTCGGCACGAACTTCGCCGGCTGGGACCAGGGCGACGCCGGCGACCACGGGCCGGTCGACCCGCGCCTCGCCGACAACGCTCGCCGGCTGCTGCGCAAGACGGCGGCCGCGCGATGAACGCGGCGGCCGAGGCCGTCGCGCTCTCGCTCTCCTACCACACGGTCCCCGAGCTCGCGCCCGACGCTGCGGTCCACGCGGCGGCCGACGCGGGCTTCGCCCATGTCGGGCTGCGCCTCCTGCACGGGCAGCCGGGCGGCGGCGAGGCGCCGCTGCTCGCCGACCCGGCGCTGCGCCGCGAGACGATGCGCGCGATGGCCGCGCGCGGCGTCTGCGCGCTCGACGCCAGCGGCGCGCGCATCGTCCCGGCGACCGCGGTCGCCGCCTTCGAGCCCCTGCTCGACGCCGCGGCGGCGATGGGCGCGCGCCATGTCATGGCGACGGTCGACGACCCGGATGCCGGCCGCGCCGCGGACAACGTCGCGGCGCTCTGCGCGCGCGCCGCGGCGCGCGGCCTCACGGTCGACGTGGAGTTCGTGCCGTGGATGACGGTCGCCAGCCTCGCCGACGCGGCCGCGCTGGCCAGGCGCGTCGGGCACGAGGCGCTGGGCATCGCGCTCGATGCGCTGCATTTCCACCGCTCCGGCTCGCGCATCGACGAGCTCGCCGCGATCGCGCCGGCGCGGCTGCGCTACGTGCAGCTCTGCGACGCGCGCGGCGCGCGCCCCGCGGGCCGCGACGGCCTGCTGCACGAGGCGACGAAGGACCGCCTGCCGCCCGGCGAGGGCGCGATCGACCTCGTCGCGCTGCTGCGCGCGCTGCCGCGCGGCATCCCGGTCGCGCTGGAAGTGCCGATGGAGGAGGAAGCGCGGCGCGATTCGGCGCCCGCGCGGCTCGCGCGGCTGGTCGCGGCGACCCGCGCGGTGCTCGCCCGCGCCTATTGCTGAGCGCGCGGCGGCGCCTGGCGCACGCCGCCATGCTGGGCCCAGGTCTGGGCCACGTCCCAGCCCGCGTCGACGACCAGGTTCACGCCGGTGATCGCCGAGGCGCGGTCGGAGGCAAGGAACTCGATCGTCTCCGCGACCTCGCCCGGGCGCACCATGCGCCCGAGCGCGGTGAAGGCGCCGGGATCGCCGGCATATCGGCCCGAGCGGATCCGCTCCTCGACGCGCGGCACCAGGGTCGAGCCCGGGGATACCGCGTTGACGCGCACGCCGGCCCTGCCCCACTCGCCAGCGAGGTTGCGCGTCAGCGCGACGACGGCGGCCTTGGTCGTGCCATAGGCATGGACCGGCATGGACGCGATGGCCGCGATCGAGGCGATGTTGACGATGCTGCCGCCCTCTCCCGTCGCGGCCATGCGCGTGCCGAAGGCGCGGTTTGCGAGGTAGGTGCCGGTCAGGTTGACGCGCAGCGCCTCGTCCCACGCCTCCATCGGCAGCTCGGCCGGCGGCAGCGCGGGCTGGAACACGGCCGCGGCCACCACCAGCGCGTGGACGCGCCCGGCCCGCGCCTCGATCTCGCGCGACGCCGCCTCGACCGCCGCACGGTCCGCGATGTCGAGGTCGAGCGCGAGCGCGCCGAGCGGCGCCGCCGCGCGCGCGGCCGCGTCGGCGTCGCGATCGGCGATCGCCACGCGCCAGCCGCGCCCCGCCATCAGCCGCGCCGTCGCCTCGCCGATCCCGCTTGCGCCGCCGATCACCACCGCGACGCGTCCCTCGCCCGACATCCCCCGGTCCCCTCGTCGTCCACGATGGCCGCGACGATAGCAGAGCCGGCCGCCGCGCGTGCCAAGGGGCTGGGAGCGGCGCGCGACCTGCGATAGCAATCGGGCCGGCGCACGCCATGGCAGGGACGGGGGAAGGCGATGATCTTCGCGAGCTACAACATCCAGTACGGCACGGGGCGCGACGGGCGCGTGGACCTGGCGCGCGTCGCCGCGGCGGTCGCGCATGCCGACGTGATCGCGCTGCAGGAGGTCGAGCGCTTCGCCGCGCGCACCGGCATGGTCGACCAGGCGGCCGCGCTCGCCGCCCTGCTGCCCACGCACCACTGGAGCTACGGCCCCGGCATGGACATCGACGCCAGCGTCGTCGACGCCGGCGGCCGGGTCACGATGCGCCGCCGGCAGTTCGGCAACATACTGCTGTCGCGCACGCCGCTGCGCGCGGTGCGCAACCACCTGC
>VGDA01000060.1 GCA_016869915.1 Alphaproteobacteria bacterium | reverse complement strand
TGACCGAGCCGACCTGGGCGATGCGCTTGACCACCTCGCTGCGGTCCAGCCGCGCCATCAGCGTGTCGCGCAGCGTGTCGGGGAGCAGCGCCGCGTCGGCGGCCCGGGCCGTCGCCACCCAGCGGCCATCCTCCTCGCGCAGGTCGCCGGCCTCGACCAGCGCCTTCAGCATCTCCTCGACGAAGAGCGGCACGCCGTCGGCGCGCGCCACGATCCGCTCGGCCAGCCCCGGCGGCAGCGGCTTCCCGCCGGCGAGGCTCGCGACGATGCTGCCGCTCGCGTCCGGCGTCAGCCGCGCGAGGCCGAGCGCCGTCACGCCGGACTCGTCGGTCCAGTCCGACCGGAAGCCTGGCCTGCAGGTGAACGCGGCGAGCACCGGCAGCTCGCGCAGGCGGCCGATCAGCGCCGCGATGACTTCGAGCGTCGAGGGATCCGCCCAGTGGAGGTCCTCGAAGACCAGCAGCGAGGGCTGGACGCGCATCGCGGCCGCGAGGAAGTCGATCGCCGACCGCATCGTCTCCTGCTTCGCGACGCGCGGGCTCATCTCCAGCGCGCCGTGCCGCTCCTCCTGCGGCAGGGACAGCATTGCCGCGATGAGCCGCGCCGAGAGGAGCGGCAGTCCGTAGAGGTGGACGACCTGGGCCTCGAGCTTGTCGAGGCGTTGCCCGGGCGTGTCGCCGCGCGCGAAGCCCTTGAGCGCGTGCTCGCCGATGTCGTCGAACCGGAACCCCTTGCCCGCGATGCGCCGGACCGTCGCGCTGACGGCGATGGTGCCGGGCTCCGCGAGGGTCTGCAGCCGCGCGGCGAGGTTCATCGCGCGGCCGACGATGCTCTTTTCGTCCGGCGTGATGACGAGAACGCCGGTCGCGATGCCGACGCGCGCGCGCAGCCGCCCGGCCGCCGGCATGTCGGTCGCAGCGAGCGCCGCCAGTATGTCGAGCGCCGACCGGATCGCCCGCTCGGCCGCGTCCTCGCGCGCCGCCGGGAAGCCGAAGAACGCGACGATCCCGTCGCCGAGATGCTGGTAGACATGGTCGTCGTAGCGCTGGACGCAGGTCGTGCAGATGTCCTGGTAGCGGTAGATGACGCCCTGCATCGTCTCCGCCTCGATGCGCTGCGTCATCTCGGTGAAGCCGACCATGTCGCAGAACAGCACCGTGACCTGCCGGCGCTCGCCGCCCGCCTCGTCGGACGCGTAGAGGCGCCGCCTGCGCTTCTCCTCGGCGAGCAGGGCGAGCAGGCGCTTGCGCGGCCCGAAGGACAGGCCAAGCTCCTTGAGGTCGGCGTCGGTGAGGATCTGGAGCGCGGTCCAGTCGACGTCGTTCTCGACGAAGGCCGTCGCGAACTGGCCCAGCGCGTTGTCCCGCAGCCAGATGGAGACGTCGCGGCTCATGCGCGCGCGCCCCCGGCCTCGTCCTCGCGCAGCAGCAGGCCGCGCTCGACCATCCAGGCCGCTGTCGCCAGTCCCGCGCGCGGCGGCATCCTTCCCTGCCATGCCCGCGCGAGCTCGAGGGCCGTGAGGCCGGGGGCCATGTCGTCCAGCAGCGGCGCGACCTCCTGGCCGCCCAGGTAGGCGACCGGCCCGTCGAGGCCGGGATGCGCGACAGCCCTGCGCGCGACGACGAAGTCGGCGTCCAGGCAGGGCTGCTCGACGACGCGCAGGTTGGGGTGACGCCACGAGCCGCGCGCGCCCGAACTCCGCCGGGTCCAGCGCGCGGGCCGCCGCGCCGGGCACGTCGTCCGCGGCGCCGGCGCCGGCGCGTGCGCTCCAGAACGCGTCGCGGACCCCTCGGGAGACGGTGGCGTAGTGTCCGGCGGTCCAGCGCGCGTGGCGTCGCGAGGCCTCGGCGAGCATGTCGCGGTAGAACGCGATCGCCGCCGGCGCGTCGTCGGGGCGGCGCAGGAGCGTGTTGGCGACGACGGCGCCGGCGAGCGCGCCCTGGATCGCCTTCTGCACGCCGCTCGAGGAGATCGGGTCGATCGCGAGCGCCGCATCGCCCAGCCGGATCGCGTCCGCCTGGACCGGGTCGGCGTCGAGATGCGGCGTGGCGTCGATCGCCGCGACGGGCCCGTCCGCCGCCGCGCCCCGCGCGCGCCGCCGGCCCGCCCGCGCGCGTCGGCGAGGAACTCGCAGGCGATCGTCGTCCTGCAGCCATCGGCATCGACGTCGAGGATCCAGCCCGGTCCTTCGCGCCGGCACGCGGCGAGCGAGGCCGGCTGGAGCACGCGCACGCCATCGGCGCGCGCGCGGTCGAGCAGCAGGGCGTCGAAGACGCCGCGATCGACGAGCATCCCGGCCGCGCGCGGATCCTCGCGCAGGCGCTCGCCTTCATTCCAGCGGACCTCGACCTCGCGCGGCCGGGGAAAGCCCGCCGCCTCCACGGCGTCGCGCGCGCCCGTCGCCTCGAGGAGCGGCAGGACGCCGGGCGTCAGCGATTCGCCGAGATGGCGGCGCGGGAAGGCGCTGCGCTCGACGAGCACCACCTCGTGCCCGAGCCGCGCCATGCGCGTGGCGAAGCTGCTTCCCGCGGGGCCGCCACCGATGACGCAGACCCGGGCCATGGCTTGCCTCAGGCCGGCATCTCGATCCTGCCCGACAGCCGCAGGTAGGCCTCGAGGCAGTAATGGAGCCAGCCGCGGCTGTAGTCGCAGGCCGGGCGGCCGCGGTGGATCACCTCGTGGTGGCAGCCGCCGCCGCAGAGATAGCGCGCCCAGCAGCCGGCGCAGGGCTGCTGCACGTGGACATGGCGCTCGGCCAGCCAGCGCGCGCGCCGCGCGTCGTCGATGCCGGCGGAGAGGTCGCCCATCGCGCCGTCCTCGTCGCCGACGAAGCGGTGGCAGGCGGAGAGCGCGCCATCGGCGGAGACGCCGAGATAGCCGGCGCCGCAGGGATAGGGGCGGTGGGTGCCGCGCGCGATCTCGCGCAGGGCGTTGGCCATGTTGGCGAAGGCGTAGCGCTCGCCGGCCAGGGTGCGCCGCTCGTACTCGCGGCCGCAATCGATCATCTCCGCGAGCATGGCCTCGAGGTCGTCCGCCTGCATCTCGTCGCGGCCGGTCGGCGAGGCCAGCATCGGCGAGAAGCCGACGGAGTGGAACCCTTCAGCGAGGAACGCGTCGAGCGTCTCGCGCAGCGCGAGGTTGCGCGGCGTCACCGTCACGCGCGCCGAGACCTGCGTGCGGCGCTGGCGGGCCAGCAGGGGGCGCACGCGGCGCATCGTCGCGTCGAAGCTGCCGCGTCCGCCGCGGAAGGGCCGCAGCGCGTCATGGACCTCGCGCGTGCCGTCGAGGCTGACCGTGACGGCGAAGCCATGCTCCTCGAGGAAGGCCGCGTCGCCCTCGTCGAGGAGCGTGCCGTTGGTCGTGACCGAGAAGGTGAGCTTCGCGTCCTTGCGCTGCGCGAGAGCCGCCGCATGCGTGGTCGCCGCGCGCAGCACGGGCCGGTTGGCCAGCGGCTCGCCGCCGAGGAAGGCGAGGTTGTAGCGCTCGCCCGCCGCCGCCCCGGCCAGCAGCAGGTCGACCGAGCGCAGCGCGACCTCGATCTCCATGCTGCGCGCCGGGCCGCCGAACTCGCCCTGCTGCGCGTAGCAGTACGTGCAGCCGAGGTTGCATTTCTGCGCCACGGCGAGCGAGAGCGCGCGCACGGGCGGCGGCGCGAGCGGCGTGTCGTCGATCATCGGCGCGCCGTCGAGGCCGGCGTCGCGCAGCAGGCCGGCGACGCGCGCCGCGTCGCCCGCGCCGATCGCGTCGGCGAAGGCCCCGTGCAGCCCGTCGTCGGCGTCGAAGAGGCGGCTGCCATCGGCGACGAGGAGATGCCGCCCGATCCCCGTGTCGACGAGATGGGCCTGCGGCACGCGCGGCGCGCCCGCGTCCATGCAGCGCCGGGCTTCGGCGATGCTCACGTCGCGTCGCCTCCCTCGCCGTGGGCGTCGCGGCCCGAGACCTGGAACCGCAGCCACTTCTCCCAGTCGGCGAACAGGTCGTCGTAGAGCACCAGGCGCGTGTCGGCGTAGTCGTCCGGGACGTAGCGCCCCGTGCGCTTCTTCTGGAACCAGTTGTCGCCGGTGCTGAGCCCGCCGCCCGCTTCCTCGACGTTCACGTAGTCGGGCCGCGCCGAGGCCCAGTAGTAGCAGGAGCACTCGCGGTAGTCGTTCTGCCAGGGCGAGCAGAGCCCCTGGGTGAGCTCGCCGGCGTCGGCGAGCGCCCGCGAGATGACCGCGCTGTCCGCCTCGAAGAAATGGCGCACGCGGAACCGGTGCGTTGCGAAGTTGCGGGCCTCGTCGTCGGCGGCCTCGAGCGCATCCGACGTGTCGATCGAGAAGTCGCAGAGCACTTCCTTGCCCTGGTGCGTGGCGAGCATGCGCGCCAGCGCGTTCGACCACTCGACGGCGGCGAGCCCGTGCGGGTTCTCGTCCGTCGTCATGACGATGCGGCCCGCCGGGTCGGAGGAGGCCGGGCCGAGCACCGGCGTCGTGGTGAGGATCGGCGCGCCGCCGCCGGGCAGGCGGATGCGCATGAGGCGATGGCCGACGAGCTCGCGCTTCGCCTCGTCGCGCAGGCCCGGCTCGACGTCGACGACGAGGTTGTCGTGCTCGCGCAGGACGATGCCCTCGAGCATCCGGCGCCAGACGGCACGGAAATCCACCTCCAGCCCCGGGCAGCAATTCGCGACCGAGGTGACCGGCCGCGAGCTCACCGGGTTGCCCTTCGCCTCGTAGTGGAGCTGGGCCGATCGATTGCGCGGCAGCAATCCGCCGCCCCGCGGCGCGGCCGGCCTGGCCTCGGCGGTGGCCGGCTGGAAGCCGACGCCCGCGGCGGCGCGGCGGATCGTGTCGATCTGGCGATGGGTGAGGGCGAGGTAGCCGTTGTCGGCGCCGCACATCAGCGCCGGCATCTTGCGCCGGCCGCGGTCCGTGAAGTCGGCGACTTCCTCGGGCCTGCGCAGCAGGTCCACGAACCACGGCGCGGCGCCGCCGACCAGCGCTGCGTAGACCTGCTCGTGCAGCGCGAGGATCGCGAGCGTGTCGACGCTCTCGGGCGCCATCACGGGGCGGATGGCGCGCTCGGTGTCGGCGGCCTCCTCCTCGGGCATCGAGTCGAGCGATAGCGCCGGCCGCCCCTCGAAGTCGTTGCCGTTCATCACCGCGACGTTCATGAAGCGCACGGTCTCGTAGGCGCGCCGCAGGATGTCGATGGCGCGCGCGCGTCGCCTCGATCGGCTCGCCCGGCGACACCGATGGCTCGTGGATCGCCTGCTCGAGGTCGTCCGCGAGGTTGCGCACGAAGAGCGAGTCCGGCACGACCATCGGCGGCGCGGCGCAGATGCGCGCCGAGGCCATCATCTCGCCGCCGCCCTGCAGCGCGACCCTGACGTCGACGAAGCCGTCGCAGGCGTCGTCGAGATATCCGCGGCTCACGGCGACGTTGTCGTAGAGCCAGGGCGGGGCGGGCGGCTCGATCGCGAAGAGCGACGGCGGCACGGTCTCGTTCGTGGCGGGATTGCCCTCGCCGCCGAACCCGGCCCAGCCCTTGCTGGCGTCGTAGATGGCGCGTTCCCGGGGCACCACGGGGTCGGGCTTGTCGAGCCGCGGCCCGTAGATGAGCCCCTTCGCGGGCGTGAACCGGAGCCTGAGCTCGGGATGGTTCGCGCTCGGCTTCACGAAGCGCGCCGTGCCGAAGGCGACGAAGCTGTCCTTCGACACGAAGTTCGCGCAATGCCCGCGCAGCTCGTGCACGCCATGCCCGCCGAACCACCCCGTGTCGGCCTCGACGATGTCGCGCTTCTTGCCGGTGCGGCGGAAGACCTTGCGGTTGGCGACGCGCACGCGCCACTCGACCTTCGCGCCGCCGAGCCCCGAGGCCGCGAGGAGCTCGCGGGTCAGCGGGCGCAGCTGGCCGGCGGAGGTGACGGCGAAGGCCTCGAGGAAGGGGGCAACCGGGCGGATGCGGCCATCCTGGTCCCGGAACGCGATCGCCGCGCGCGTGTCCTCGCCGGCGACCTCGCCGGTCGCCTCGTCGATGCGCAGGGTCGGGGCGCCGACGATGCGCCGGTGGCCGAGCGGGCGCTCCGGGTCGTCCTCGAGCACGTAGTTGTCGACGGGCTGCGGCGCCGAGCCGAGCCTGCCGATCGCGAAGGGCGGGAGGATGCGCAGTTCGGTGATCTTCTTGGCTGCGCCCCCTTGCTCGTGGCGATGACCTGGTCGACCCAGGCGAGCGACTGCCTGTCGATGTCGGCGAGGACCGCCGCGTAGCGCCGGGCGTCGGCGTCGTCGCCGTCCGCGCGCAGCTTTGCGCAGAGTTCGCCCGCGGCGCGGAGCAGGTCCCGGTGCTGGATCCACGCGTCGCGCTCGCTGTCCGGCAGCGCGACCGTGTAGGGCGTCTCGAAGGGCGGCCCGGCGAAGGCCGGCTTGCGCCCGCGCGAAGCGGGCCCGGCCCCGTCGTGCAGGGGCGTGCGCACGAGGACCGCGGCGATCGACTTCAGCGCGTACATCTCGCCGAAGACCTTGTGCATCACCATGGATCGCAGCGCGGGGCGCGCGCCGCTCGCCGGCGGCAGGCGCAGCGCATGCGCCAGGTAGGCGAGCAGCATGCGGTAGCGCAGGTTGAACAGCGTGCCCCAGTCGCGCGCCCGCGCGCCCGTGAGCGGCGTCGTGCCGCGGCGGGCTCCGCGCGTCCCCGGCATCGGCACGGCCGGGTTGACCGGGATGTCGCGGGCCGGCTTCCGGCCCTTCAACTTCTCGAGGTCCTGGTAGATCTCGAGGAAGCGCTCGAAATGGGAGGGCTCGCCGGTGTCGTGGCGCCGCAGGTGCATGGCCTCGCCCTGGCCGCTGATCTCGTGCAGCGCCTCGAGGGCCTGCGCGCGCGTCGCCATCCGCGGGACCAGGACATGCGCGGGGCGGGTGGATGGCCGGCCCGCCGGTTCCTCCGCCGCGTCGTCGGCGCGGTTCCCGGTGGCGGTGAGCTGCACCGGGTCCGGACGGTAGCCGCGGCCCCATTCGTCCCACGAGGCCTGCGCGGCGTAGCTGTCGGGGTTGAAGACAGAATCCGGTATGCGCTCCGGATCGGCGACCAGCTCGATGATCTCGGCATAGAGCGCGCCGACGCGATGCGCGTCGTCGCCTGCGCGCCTGTGCACGATCCGCTCGATGCGATGGAGCTCGTGGTCGAGGAACTTGCGGAAGCGCGCGGGCTTGCTCCGTCCGCGCGCCGCGCGCAGCGCCTTCCTGTCGGGCATCTCCGCGTAGATGTAGCAGGCCACGGACTTCAGGCTCAGCGGCTCGAGCTTGAAGGGAAAGGGGAAATAGGGGGAATCCCAGGGTGGGTTGCGCCGCGCGAAGTTCAGCGGTCCTCCGACCAGGCGCAGCAGGTTCTGCACGCCGAGGAAGCGGCCCATCTCTTCGCGCGCCGCGGCAAGCAGGCTGTCGCGCCAGCGCTGGACCATGGGGCGATGCTTCTCCGGCACCTGCTCGCCGCCGAGCGAATAGGCGGCGTAGAGGTACTCGACCATCAGCGCATGCTCGATCTCGGCGCCCGCATGCAGGAGCATGACGAGATGGTCGTGCCAGTTCGCGCCGCGATGCGGCGCCGGCGGCCGCGCACGCCTGGCGCCTGGAGGTTTCGCGGCGGCGCGCGCCGGCCGCCGCTTCTTCAAGCCGGTCTTGCCCATCGCGCCCATGCCGACCCCGCTTCCACAACCATCGCTCGTTTATGTGGCAATTTGCCCGGATCGACAGCGAAAACTTCCGGGCCGGTGCCCGCCGGACCGGCAGGGCTGACACCCGCGGGCGCGGCGCTATAGGCTCGCGCGATCCATCGCAGGGGAACGGGGCGTTATGGACGAGATGAACTGGAGCCGCGTGCTCGTGACGGGCGCCGCGGGCAAGATCGGCGCGACTCTGCGCGCGGGGCTCGCGGGGCGCTACGCGGCGCTGCGCCTGCTCGACCGCAGGACGATCGAGGGGCTGCGCCCCGGCGAGGAGGCGATGGTCGCCGACCTGCGCGACCGCGCGGCGCTGGCGCGCGCGGTCGAGGGCGTCGACGCGCTCGTCCACCTCGCCGGCGCGCCGGACCCGCGCGACTTCGAGGAGATGTTCCGCGCCAACGTGCGCGGCCTCTACGACCTGTTCGAGGCGGCGCGCGCGGCCGGCACGCGGCGCATCGTCTTCGCCTCGACCAACCACACCTACGGCATGTACCCGGTGGAGCACGGCATGACGGAGCTCGACCCTGTGCGCCCCGACAGCTTCTACGGGGTCGCCAAGGTCTTCGGCGAGAACATGCTGCGCTACTACTTCGACAAGCACGGAATCGAGTCTGTGAGCCTGCGCATCGGCAGCTTCGAGGAGCGCCCGTCGCAGCAGCGCCATCTCTCGACATGGCTGAGCCCGCGCGACGCGGTCGGGCTCTTCGACCGTGCGCTGCGCCAGCCCGGCGTGGGCGCCGCGATCGTCTTCGGCATGTCGGGCAACACGCGCATCCGCATCCGCCACCCGAACTGGGAGGCGATCGGCTTCAGGCCCGTCGACGACGCGGAGGCCTGGCGCGACCGCCTCGCCGCCGAGGGCGTCGACGTCGACGGCAAGCCGCAATGGCCGCTGCATGGCGGCGCCTACGAGGCCAGGGACCACTGAGGAGCGCGCCATGGACCTCTCCGACCTCGCGGGCAAGGCTGTCCTTGTCACCGGCGGCAGCCGCGGCATCGGCGCGGCGGTGGCGCGCGGCTTCGCCCATCACGGCGCCCATGTCGCGATCCACTGGCACAGCGCGCGCGACGCCGCCGAGGCGGTCGCCGCGGATGCCCGCGCGAAGGGCGTGCGCGCCGAGACGCTGCAGGCCGACCTGTCCGACGCCGCCGCGCCCGCGCGACTGGTGGAGGAGGCGATCGCGCGCCTCGGCCGGCTCGACGTGCTCGTGAACAATGCCGGCGACCTCGTCGCGCGCCACGCGATGGCCGACACGCCCGACGACATGATCGACGCGATCTACCGCCTCAACATCCGCAGCGTCGTCGCGGCCTCGAAGGCCGCGGTCGTGGCGATGAAGCGCCAGGGCGGCGGCAACATCATCAACACCTCGTCGCTCGCCGCGCGCAACGGCGGCGGCGGCGGCTCGATGCTCTATGCGGGCTCCAAGGGCTTCGTGAGCACCTTCACCCGGGGCCTCGCCAAGGATGTCGCGCGCGACGGCATCCGCGTGAACGCGGTGGCGCCGGGCATCATCGAGACCGACCTGCAGGACCGGCACACCTCGCGCGAGGTGCTCGACCAGCTCGCGCGCGCGACGCCGCTCGGGCGCAACGCGCCGGCCGAGGACTGCGTCGGCGCCTATCTCTTCCTGGCCTCGGAGCGCATGAGCGGCTTCGTCACCGGCCAGGTGATCGAGGTCAATGGCGGGATATTGATGCCCTGAGGGGCGTCCGCGCGCGGCCTCAGGAGCCGCGCGGGCGCTCCGCCGGCAGGTTGTCGCGCACGATGCGCAGGCGGGTGCCGCGGATGACGGCCACGTGGTCGCCCTCGCGCAGGCCCTCCTCGTTGGCCTGCACGACGGCGATGATCGCGCCGCTCTCCTCGCGCACCGTGAACTCGGTCGAGGACTGCTCGGTGATCTTGCTCTCGGCCATCGAGCCGCCGACGGCGCCGAGCACGGCGCCGGCCGTGGCGCCGGCGATGTTGGCGCGCGAACCCTTGCCCAGCATCGAGCCGGCGACGCCGCCGAGGATGCCGCCGCCGATCACGCCGGCGCCGCTCTGTGTCCCCTCGACCTTGACCTCGCGCATGGCGAGGATCGTGCCGCGGCTGACGCGCTGCTCCTCGCCGGCCTGGGCGCGCGAATAGGTGCCGCCGGAATGGGTGGGCGCGCAGGCCGCGGCGGAGAGCACCGCGAGGGTGGCGAGGATGGCGAGGCCGGTCTTGCTGGTCATGGCGTGTCGCTCCGAATTCATGGGATGCCCGGGCGGGGACGGTCCCCGCGGCGAGAACGTCGGGCCATCATGCCCTGTTCCGCGCCTCAGCGCATGGCCATCCAGGCGAGGATGGCGATGCCGAGGGTGAGGCGGTACCACGCGAAGGGGGCGAAACCGTGGCGCGAGACGAAGGCCACCAGACCGCGCACGACCAGCAGGGCCGAGGCGAAGGCGGCCGCGAAGCCCACGGCGATCAGCCCGGCGTCGTCGAGCGAGAGCTCGGCGCGGTTCTTCCACAGCGAGAAGCCGGCGGCGGCGACCATGGTCGGCGCGAGCAGGAAGAACGAGAACTCCGTGGCCGCGCCGCGCCCGACGCCCAGCATCATGGCGCCCATGATCGTGGCGCCGGAGCGCGAGATGCCGGGGACCATCGCCACGGCCTGGCACAGGCCCACGAGCAGCGCCGTGCGCAGGGGCAGGGCGCCCGCCTCGAGGTGCCGCGGCGCCGGGGCGTTGCGCTCGATCCAGAAGATGGCGATGGCGCCGGCGATCAGGGCGGCCGCGACCACGCCGGGCGTCTGCATCGCCTTCACGAGCGGGTAGGCGACGGCGCCGATCGCCAGCGCCGGCGCCAGCGCGACGAGGACGCAGAGCGCGAAGCGCCGCTCCGGGCCGCCGCGCAGGAGGTCCATGGCCATGCCGGCGATGCGCGCGCGGTAGTGCCAGCACACCGCCGCGACGGCGCCGAGCTGGATCACGATCTCGAACGTCTTGCCCGGCGGGCCGCGGAAGCCGATCGCCTCGCCGAGCACGATCAGGTGCCCGGTCGACGAGACGGGGATGAACTCGGTGAGGCCTTCGACGACGCCCATGAGGACGGCGCCGAGGAATGCGTTGAGGTCCATGGAGTGGCCTGCGCCGATGGTCGCGGGGCGCGGACTATGCGTCCGGCGGCGCGCGCCGTCCACACGGCCGTCGTCAGGGCGCCAGGAAGCCGATCGCGTCCTCGAGCTGCACGACGTGGCAGTAGATCATGTTGATCGCCTCGAGCTCGGCGCGGTGGATCGCGTCGGTGGCGGCCGCGCAGCAATCCTCGACGACGACGACGCCGAAGCTCTCGTCGGCGAGGCTGCGCACGGTCGAGGACACGCACTGGTCGGTGAAGATGCCGGCCACGACGACGTTGCGTATGCCCATGTTGGAGAGCACGAGGCGCAGGTTGGTGCCGGTCAGCGCGGAGTCGGTGGTCTTCGTCACCACGATCTCGTCGCCGCGCGGGGCTAGCTCCGGCACGACCTGGCTGTCCGGGCGGTCCTTCGGCAGCAGCAGGTAGTTGAAGCCCGGCTTCTTCTGGCTGAGGGAGCGGTCTCGTCCGTCCTGCTTCAGGCACGCTATGCGCGCGAATATCACCTCGACGCCGCGCTCGCGGCAGGCGGCGACCAGCGCCGCCGTGTTCGGGACCACCGTCCCGCGCATGCGCGCGAAGAACGGCGCCCAGCGCGTCGCCTCGCGCGGGTCGTCCTTGGGCTCGAGGTAGGTGTTCTGGACGTCGATCACGAGCAGCGCCGTCTCCGCGTGGCGCAGCACGATGTCGTCGGGCT
Source organism: Alphaproteobacteria bacterium (assembly GCA_016869915.1). GTDB lineage: Bacteria > Pseudomonadota > Alphaproteobacteria > CACIAM-22H2 > CACIAM-22H2 > CAIOSQ01. The sequence continues at coordinate 713 of VGDA01000060.1, read as the reverse complement.
CCGGCGCCTCCTCGTAGTAGAAGGAGCGGAAGGCGGTCTTCCAGGAGCTCACGCGCGCACCCGGTCGTTCAGGCGCCCGTGCCGCCGACGGTCAGCCCGTCGAGCAGCAGCGTGGGCTGGCCGACGCCGACGGGGACGCCCTGGCCGTCCTTCCCGCAGGTGCCGATGCCCGGGTCGAGCGCGGTGTCGTTCCCGACCATGCGCACCTTGGTCAGCGCGTCCGGGCCGTTGCCGATCAGCATCGCGCCCTTCACCGCGGGGCCGATGCGGCCATCCTCGATCAGGTAGGCCTCGGAGGCGGAGAAGACGAACTTGCCGGAGGTGATGTCGACCTGGCCGCCGCCGAAATTGACGGCGTAGAGGCCGCGCTTCACCCCGGCCACGATCTCCTCGCGCGCGTACCTGCCGGGCAGCATCATCGTGTTGGTCATGCGCGGCATCGGGTGGTGCGCGAAGCTCTGGCGGCGGCCGTTGCCGGTCGGCCGCATGCCCATCAGCCGCGCGTTCTGGCGGTCCTGCATGTAGCCAGCGAGCCTGCCGTCCTCGATCAGCACGGTGCGCTGGGTCGGCGTGCCCTCGTCGTCGATGCCGAGCGAGCCGCGGCGGTCGGCGATGGTGCCGTCGTCGACGACCGTCACGCCCTCGCTCGCGATGCGCTGGCCCATCAGGCCGGAGAAGGCGGAGGTCTTCTTGCGGTTGAAGTCGCCCTCGAG